>JAQCHR010000057.1 GCA_027619655.1 Pseudomonadota bacterium | reverse complement strand
CGAGGGAATGGCGGCCGGTCTGGAGGATGTGGCGCGGTTTCCCGACCCGGTGGGCCGCGTGCTGGATGAACGGGTGCGGCCGAACGGATTGCGGATTTCCCGCGTCAGTGTGCCGATCGGCGTGATCGGAATCATCTACGAATCGCGCCCCAATGTTACCGCCGATGCCGGCGGCTTGTGCATCAAGTCGGGAAATGCCGCGATCCTGCGCGGCGGGTCGGACAGCCTTCATTCCTCCGGATTGATCGGGGATTGCCTGCGCCAGGGGCTGCAGCGCGCGGGCCTGCCGGAAGACTGCGTGCAACTGGTGCAGACGCGCGACCGTTCCGCGGTCGGCGCCATGTTGCGGATGCATGAATTTATCGACATCATCGTCCCGCGCGGCGGCCGCAGCCTGATCGAACGGGTGATGGCGGAAACCAGGATACCGGTCATCGCCCATCTTGAAGGGATTTGTCATGTCTATGTCGATGCGGCGGCGCAGCCGCAGATGGCGCGGGACATTGTGCTGAACGCGAAAATGCGGCGGACCGGGATATGCGGCGCGGCGGAAACGCTGCTGATCGACCGGTCCCGGGCCGCGGCGCTTTTGCCGGCGATTGTCGACGATCTTGCGGGGGCCGGTTGCGAAGTGCTTGGCGACGAGGCGGCGCGTTTGGCGGACCCCCGGATCGCGCCGGCGAGCGAGGCGGACTGGACGACCGAATATCTGGATGCGATCATTTCGGTGAAGGTCGTGGATGGCGTGCGTGACGCTATCGCGCATATCAACCGCTATGGCAGCAATCATACCGATATGATCGTGACGGATGACGACAGGGCCGCGGAACAGTTTCTCGCGGGTGTCGATAGTGCTATCGTCATGCACAACGCATCGACGCAGTTCGCCGATGGCGGCGAATTTGGCATGGGTGCGGAAATCGGTATTTCGACGGGAAAACTGCATGCGCGTGGTCCGGTTGGCGCGGAACAGCTGACGACGTTCAAGTACATTGTGCGCGGTGACGGCCAGATCCGGCCTTAGTCTGCGCGACCATTCCCGTTAATAATTCCAGGGTCCGACCGCCAGTGCCAAGAGATTCAATGCGAGAATCCGTCCAAATCCACGCAACGACGACAGATGAGAAAATGGCGCGCCGGGGCAAGGCGCCGGCCAGCCGCGATATATACGCGCTGTCGCGCATTTCCGGCCGGCGGATCGGCCTGCTGGGCGGCTCCTTCAATCCGGCCCATGAAGGGCACCGTCATATCAGCCTGCTGGCGCTGCGGTATCTGAACCTGCATGAGGTCTGGTGGGTGGTTTCGCCGCAAAATCCGCTGAAAGCGGCCGACGGCATGGCGAGCTTCAGCGAACGCTTTGACTACGCGAAGAAGGTGGCGCGCCACCCGCGCATCCGGGTTTCGGATATTGAGGTGCAGCTTGGCACCCGGTTTACCCTGGATACGCTGCGCCGGTTGCAGCAGCGATGCCAGAATACGCGGCTGGTCTGGCTGATGGGGGCGGACAACCTGGCGCAAATTCCGAAATGGCGGGACTGGAATCTGATTTTCGAGACGATCCCCGTCGCCGTGTTCGCGCGACCGTCCTATTCCATGCTGGCATTGGCAGGCAAGGCGGCGCATCGCTATGCGCGAATCCGGCTGCCGTCGCGGTCGGCCGCATCCCTGGCGGATATGACGCCGCCGGCCTGGACATTCTTCCATTCCCGGCTGCATCAGGCCTCATCAACGCAGATCCGCGCCCAGCGCCAGAGACCCGGCGCTGCGACAAAGGGTTGATTTTTAAGCCAATCGGTGCAATTTGGTGAGACTGAAGACATGTCCCGCGTTGAAATGCCGGATTTATAAGAGGAAATAGCCATTCCGAGGAAGATCAAGACGCAACTGTTGCCTGCCAAGGTCCTGAAAATAATAGAGGAATCTCTGGACGACGATAAGGCGATGGATGTTGTCGTTATAGACCTGACCGGAAAATCGAGCATTGCCGATTTTATGGTTATTGCCTCCGGCCAATCGAGCCGGCATGTCAGCGCCATGACCGAGCACCTATTATCCGTCCTGAAAGACAACAAATTGAAGGGCGCGACCATCGAGGGCCAGGAGCGCGGCGACTGGGTTCTGGTGGATGCCGGCGATGTCATCGTGCATCTGTTCCGTCCGGAAGTGCGGGATTTCTATAATCTCGAGAAGCTCTGGAGCTTTGAAATGCCCGAGATGGCGGAATCGACACATGGTTCCGTCGATCGGGCCGCCGCAGCCCATACGGCGTAGGTGCGCCTCCTGCTGAGCGCCGTCGGCCGCGCCCGCAAGGGACCGGAGCGGGAGCTCTTCGAAAGTTTCGCCAAACAGGTTCGCTGGCCGCTTGAGGTCAACGAGGTGGAGGAGCGTCGCAAGCTGCCCATCGCGCAGATGCGGCAGAGCGAAGCGGCATTACTGATGCGCGGCATCCCGGATGACGCCGTGGTGATTGCCCTGGACGAACGGGGCGAGACGCTGACCAGCCGCGAGCTGGCGGGCCGGATCGGGCAATGGCGCGACGACGGCCGGGCCTGTATCGCCTTCGTGATCGGCGGGGCAGACGGGCTGGACGAAACGGTTCGCGCACGCGCTGACCTGCTGTTGTCCTTTGGCCGGCTGACCTGGCCCCATCTTCTCGTGCGCGGCATGCTGGCGGAACAGATATACCGCTGCCAGCAGATTTTGGCCGGCCACCCGTATCACCGGGACTGAGGAATACCTGCACGGCTTTCGATTTGGCCCGGATTCCTGTATATACGGTATGAATTTTTCCGATGACTGATTGAGAACCGATGTGAGTGATCCCCGTCCCGTAGTCCTATGCGTCCTTGATGGCTGGGGGCTTCGCTCCCGGCGCGACAATAATGCCATCGCCCTGGCGGACACGCCTGTCTGGGATGGCCTGATGGCGCGCTATCCCCATGCGCAGCTGGAAGCGTCCGAAGGGTTCGTCGGGCTGCCCGCCGGCCAGATGGGGAATTCGGAAGTCGGCCATATGACACTCGGTTCGGGACGGGTCGTCATGCAGGACCTGCCGCGGATCGACGCCGCGGTTGCCGGCGATACGGTCCGGACGCTGCCGGCTTTCCGAAAATTCGTTGCGGCGCTGAAGGCCAGCGACGGGACGGCCCATCTGCTGGGGCTGATGTCGCCGGGGGGCGTGCATTCGCATCAGGACCAGATCGCCCATCTCGCCAATATTTTGGCGGATGCCGGTATTCCCGTCGTGGCGCACGCGCTGCTGGATGGCCGGGATACGCCGCCGTCCAGTGCGGCCGGCTATCTGGCCGCATTCCAGGCGGCGGCGCCGCGCGCGGTTATCGGCACGGTGATCGGGCGTTTCTACGCCATGGATCGCGACAAGAACTGGGACCGGGTATCGCAGGCCTATGCGGCCATTGTGGCGGGAACCGGGGAAGCGGCGCCCGATGCGCGCACCGCGGTCGAACGGGCGGAAGCACGGGGCGAGACCGATGAGTTCGTCCGCGCCACGGTGATTGCCGGATATGCCGGGATGCGCGATGGCGATGGCCTGGTGTCCGCAAACTTCCGCGCGGACCGGATCCGGGAAATCCTGTCGGCGTTGCTGGAGCCCGGTTTTGACGGATTCAGCCGGAACCGGGTGGTTTCGCTGGCCGCGGCTGTCGGGATGACGTCCTATTCCGCCGCGCTGGACAACCGGCTCGAGACGCTGTTCCCCTCCGAAAGCATCGAGAACGTGATGGGCAAGGTGGTCTCGGCGGCGCATAAAAAACAGCTGCGCATTGCCGAAACCGAAAAATACGCGCATGTGACGTTCTTCTTCAATGGCGGCGAAGAAGCGGTTTTTCCCGGCGAAGAACGTATCCTGGTGCCGTCGCCGAAGGTCGCGACCTATGACCTGCAGCCGGAAATGTCGGCGCCCGCGGTCACGGACAAGCTCGTTGCCGCTATTGCCTCCGGCCAGTTCGACTTTATCGTCGTCAATTACGCCAATACCGACATGGTTGGCCACACCGGCGACCTGAACGCGGCGATCCAGGCGGTTCAGGCGGTCGATGCCTGCCTCGGGCGGCTTGTGGCGGCGGTGCGGTCTGCAGGCGGCATGATGCTGGTGACGGCCGATCACGGCAATGCCGAGATGATGGTCGATGAGGATAATGGCGGGGCCTATACCGCGCATACGACGAACCCGGTGCCAATTGTCGTCGTTGGCGACGCGGTGTCCGTTTCGGGGATCCGGAATGGCGGGCTTGGCGACGTGGCGCCGACATTGCTGGACCTGATGGGCATGGGGCAACCGTCGGAAATGACCGGCAATTCCCTGATCGAGCGAGCCGGAGAGGCGCGTGCGGCGGAATAAACCGCCCCTTGTATCCCGAGCGTCCGCCGCGCTGCTGGCCATCCTGCTGGCCGGCGCGGCAGCAAACGCGGCCGACAAGCCGGCGCAACAGCTGGAGAAGGTCGAAGAGCAGATCAGCCGCGAGAAAAGCCGACAGAAAGAGCTGGAGGAACAGAGCCGCAAGCTGGCGCTGGAAACCGCCCTGATCCGGCGGGAGATGATCGAGGCGGCGCGCGGCGCGCAGGAGAAGGAAGGCCTGCTAACCCATCTGGAAGCGCAACTGGCCAACCTGATCGAGGATGCAAAGCAGCGTGGGGCGGCATTGTCCGTTCAGCGGCGGCAGCTTGCCGGCACCCTGGGCGCGCTGGCGCGATTGTCCCGGAATGCGCCACAGGCGGTCATGTTCTCCAGGGGGACGCCTGCCGACATCGTAAACAGCGCCTTGCTGTTGCGCATCGCCGTACCGCGCATGGGTGAGCGTGTTGAAGAGCTGTCCACGGAGGTTGAGACGCTGGCCCTCGTGAAACGCGACATCGCGGGAAAGTTACTGAGCCTGCGAAAGACGGGCGATGTGCTGGACAGTGAGCGCGCCAGGCTGCACCGCCTGCTGGATCGCAAGAATGCGCTGCGCCGGGATACGGATGCGGCCTACCAGGAAAACGCAGAGAAGATGCGCGCCCTGGCGGCAAAGGCCAGCGACATGAAGGAACTCATGGCGCGGCTCCAGGCGCCGGTGGAGGCGCCGCGGCCACCCCGCCCGGCATCACGGCCACAGCCGCCGGCGCAGCAGGAGGCGGCCCTGCCGCCGGAAACCGGCGGAAATTCAACGGAACCGCCTGTCGGTCTGCGGGACTTTCCCGAAAACGGGAGCGTGACGCTGCCGGTGGCGGGGCAGATTGTCGGGCGGTATGGCGAGTCGCTGGAATTCGGCGATACGGCGCGTGGGGTCCGGCTGGAGGCGCGGCCGCTGGCGCAGGTCGTCGCCCCCTTCGATGGAAAAGTCGTGTTTGCGGGGCCGTTTCGCAACTATGGACAAATTTTGATTATCGAACATCGGGGCGGATATCATACATTGCTTGCCGGATTGGGGCGGATCGACTCGATTGCCGGGCAATGGGTCTTGGCCGGCGAGCCAATAGGTGCAATGGGCACTCGAAATAGCGGCCAGCCAACACTATATTTGGAGCTTCGCCGGAACGGTCAACCGATAAACCCATTGCCGTGGCTCGCGGCTGGTAAGCAAAAGGTGCGTGGATGAAATCGATATTTGGCAAAACGATTCTTGCAGTCGGGGTCGTAGCGTATTTTG
Organism: Pseudomonadota bacterium; assembly: GCA_027619655.1. Classification (GTDB taxonomy): domain Bacteria; phylum Pseudomonadota; class Alphaproteobacteria; order UBA8366; genus MarineAlpha4-Bin1. The sequence continues at coordinate 6,376 of JAQCHR010000057.1, read as the reverse complement.
TGTCCGCACCGGCATTTGCCGCTGCGCCCGAAAAAACCGACAAGACGGAAATCTACCGGTTGCTGGAACTGTTCGGTGACGTGTTCGAACGCGTCCGGGCATCGTATGTCGAGGAGGTTTCAGACAAGGAACTGGTCGAGGCGGCGATCCAGGGCATGCTGCAGAGTCTGGACCCCCATTCCAGCTACATGAACAAGAAAACCTTCAGCGACATGCAGGTTCAGACCAAGGGCGAATTCGGCGGTCTGGGGATCGAGGTGACGATGGAGAGCGGCTACGTCAAGGTCGTCTCGCCGATTGACGATACACCGGCGCACAAGGCCGGACTCGAACCGGGCGACCTTATTTCACAGATCGACGGCGTGACAGTACAGGGCCTGAACCTGAGCCAGGCCGTCGAGAAAATGCGCGGTCGGGTTGGAACCGAAATCAAGCTGCAGATCCTGCGCAAGGATACCGAGCCATTCGACGTGACGATCACGCGCGACAATATCCGGATCAAATCGGTGCGCTACCGGGCGGAAGGCGATATCGGCTATATCCGCGTGACGAGTTTCAGCCAGCAGACCGATACAGGCGTTCAGGAGGCGTTCACCAAACTGAACGCGAAAATCGGCGAGGGTAAGATTCGGGGCTATGTTCTCGACCTGCGGAACAATCCGGGCGGCCTGCTGGGCCAGGCGGTTTCGGTTTCCGATGATTTGCTGGAGCGGGGCGAGATTGTCTCCACCCGAGGGCGCGTCGAAGGGAATGCCCAGCGGTTCAATGCCAGGCCGGGCGATCTCGCCAAGGGGTTACCCATCGTTGTGCTGATCAATGGCGGCTCCGCCTCTGCTTCGGAAATCGTGGCCGGCGCCCTGCAGGACCACAAACGCGCGATCGTTATGGGGACCAAGAGTTTCGGCAAGGGCTCCGTACAGACAATTATTCCGCTCGGCACCAGCGGCGCGATGAAGCTCACGACGCAGCGCTACTATACGCCGTCGGGCCGTTCCATCCAGGCCAAGGGGATTGAGCCGGACATCGAAGTGACGCAATCCAAGCTCGAGCCTCTGAACAACCGTCCCGGCCGGTCGGAAAGGGATCTGCTTGGATCGTTGCGGAACGAGGATGAAGGCGCGACAAAGGCGCGGGAAGCCGCGACGGAAGAGGGCGCAAAAGAGGCGGAAGATTCGGACAAGTCCGACAAGCCTTTCGACTATCAGCTGGTCAGGGCGATTGACCTGCTGCAGGGCATCGCCCTATACCGCGAGCAAGTTGCCAATTAACTGCTGAGGTTGAGACGCTCTGGTCAGTCTGTCACTCAAGCTGCCATCGCTGCCGAAATTCTCCCTTCCGCTTCCCTGGAAGCGGAAGGGATCGGATTCGGCTGTGTCGGCAGAATCGGAAGAATTGTCCGATGCCGATGACTATCTGAACCCGAGTGCGTTCCAGAGGCGGCTTCCCCTCTATGCGCTCTTCGCGGTGGCCGGTATGGCGGTCGCCACATTTCTGGGCATTATCCTGTGGCTGGAGTTGTCGTCGGATGCCGTGACCGATGAAATGCGGGCTGTCCGGCCGCAGGTGAATGTCCGCATGCTGGCGTCGGCCCGGCCCGGGCAAGACGAACCGGCGGAAAAAGACGCTACCCGCGAACCGGCGGAAAAAGACGCCACCCGCGAACCGGCGGAAAAAGACACCACCCCTGAACCGGCGGCACCGAGAAGCAGTTCAAAAGACCGGACACCGCAAATTCCGAAATCGGCCGGCGCGGCGCCGACGGTCCTACATCCGCATCCGGATCCGCAACTGGTTGAAAAAACCGATATCGGGATGCTGCCGGTTATCGGCACGGATGGCCGCCAGCCGTGGCGGGTTTATTCGCGTCCCTTCAATGCGCTGGAGAAACGGCCGCGCGTTGCCATCGTTATCGTCGGGCTGGGCGTGTCCTTCAACGCCACGGAAAGCGTCGTCCAGGACCTGCCTGGCGAGGTCACGCTGGCATTCGAGCCGTTTTCGAGCAAACTGGAGGAATGGATCGATGCCGCGCGCGGCGCGGGCCATGAGGTGCTGCTCAATATTCCAATGGAGCCACGCGGATATCCGCGAAACGATCCGGGGCCGTTCAGACTGATGACCGGTTTGCGTCCGGACGAAAACAAACGGCGGCTGGACTGGATCCTGAGCCGGATGACGGGCTATGTCGGCGTATCGAATTTCCAGGGTGACCGCTTCGCCGGGAACAAGACAGCGCTGCAGCCGGTGCTGCGCGAACTGGCGCGGCGGGGGCTGCTTTTCGTCGACACGGTGGACCAGACCGCCAGCGCCATAACGGGAATCGCGCCAGACATAAAACTGCCCCTTGTTGTCGGCAGCCAGACCGTGGATGAGGTTGCCAGCCGGGCCGATATCGAACATCGGCTGTCGGTGATCGAAACTATCGCCAAAAAGCAGGGCGCCGCTGTGGTCATTGCGCATCCGTATCCGGTTTCGATCCGGATCCTGAAGCGCTGGATCGGCGGGCTTGGCGAGATGGGGCTGGAACTGACGCCGATTTCGGCGGTGGCCAACCGTCAGACGCTGAACTGACGGGGCGGGAATGGTTGCCGCCGACGCCAGGCCCTACCGGAAATGCGTCGGCATCATGATGCTGAACGCCGATGGCCTGGTCTTCGTTGGCGACCGGATCAATACGGACCGGCAGGACTGGCAGATGCCGCAGGGCGGCATCGAAGCCGGGGAATCTCCTGATGTCGCGGCCTATCGGGAGTTGGAGGAAGAGGCCGGCACCGGAAAGGCGGAAATCATTGGCGAAATACCCCGCTGGATTTCCTATGATCTGCCGGTGGATATTTCACGCCGCGTCTGGGGCGGAATGTATCGTGGCCAGATGCAGCGCTGGTTTGCCATGCGCTTTACGGGGACCGATGACGATATCCGCCTGGATCGGCATGTACCTGAATTCAGCGACTGGCGCTGGGTCCCCATCGACACCGTCTGTGACCTGATTATCCCGTTCAAGCGGCAGGTTTACAGCGAAGTCGTACGTGAATTCAGGCCTCTGGCCTGCCGTTAATTGACCATTTACCATTGATTCAATACACTTGCCGCGATTTTGTCCTTTTTTGCGCTCCAAATGAGTGATGCAAAGCGGCTGGTATTTGGCGAAAAATTAAGTTGTAATTTCGTCGGCGCGTTTGAGTAAAGGACAACGCAGAGCGCAGGTTTTGCCGTGTTATCTGTAACCAGTATTGTCAGTTTCCCCCAGATCGCGCCATTCCGTGGCGGGGTGGCGGCGCGCGATTCCCTGGCGGCACCGGTTGCCGGCGCCCCGGATACGTCCGGCGCCGTGGTTGGCGCGCGGTCTGCGCCATCTGTATCGCGCCTGGCGCCGGAATCCGTTGCCGGTATCCAGGAAGATGCCGGCGGCAACCAGCCCGAAGCGAGGCAGGGTTCCGCCGACGAAAAAGCGGCGGATGAAAAATCCGGTGCGGCCGCGGAAGATGCGCAGGGCCTGACCGAGGCGGATCGGCGAAAGATCGAAAAACTGAAGCAGCGGGACCGCGAAGTGCGCGAACATGAACGCGCCCACGCGACAGCCGGCGGCTCGATTGCCGGATCGCCATCCTTTACGTTCGTCTCCGGTCCCGACGGCAAGCAATATGCCGTGGGAGGCGAGGTTTCGATCGATGTCAGCCCGGTTTCCGGTAACCCGCAGGCGACCATCCGCAAGATGGAACAGGTGAAGCGGGCCGCACTGGCGCCGGCGAACCCGTCGGGTCAGGACAGGCGGGTTGCATCGCAGGCCGATGCCGCAATCGTCAAGGCGAAGCAGGAACTGGCCGCGGAACGCCGCGAAGAGCTGGAAAATCAGAGCAGCGGCGAGGCATCCGGCCTGGACGGATCCGATAACAGTATCGGGCGTTCAGACCCGGTATTCGACCCGCAGAAACGGTTCCGGCAACCCGTTGGCGGGGCCAGTATTCCGCTGGGGTCCGGGCTGGCGGGGAGCGGCGAACTCAAGATAAATGTCGGGCTTACCAATCCCGGCGACCTGCTGAACATGATCGCCTGACGAAACGGCGTTCCGTGTTAATGGGCGCCCGCGTAAGTCGGGGAATCCAGCGCCTGAAGCTTTGCTTCGGCAATCTGCAGCGATACGACCGCCGTCTCGTCACCGGCGACGCCTACGTCTTCCCGCAGGTTGCGCAATTCCTGTTCCAGTGCGGCGCGGTCGATATCTTCCAGTCGGATGGCGCCCTCTGCCAGAATCGTGCAGCGCTCGGTCGTGACTTCAGCAAATCCGCCGGCCAGGAAATAGCGCTGCGCGACCTTGCCGTCTTCGAAAACGGCCAGCGTGCCGGGGCGGATGGTCGAAATCATCGGAGCATGCCCCGGCAGGACGCCAAAATCGCCTTCTTCGCCCGGGACGACGACCATTTCAACAGCCTGCGTCATCAGCAGGCTCTCGGGCGAGACGAGTTCCAGTTCCAGGGTATCGGCCATTACGTTCCGCTCCGTTTATCAGTCAAGCCTTACGCGGCTTCCGCAGCCATGCGCTTGGCTTTCTCGATGGCTTCCTCGATCGGCCCGCACATGTAGAAAGCGGCTTCCGGCAGGTCGTCGTATTCGCCGTTCAGGATGCCCTTGAAGCCCTTGATCGTGTCTTCCAGTTCGACGAACTTGCCCGGCGAGCCGGTGAAGACTTCGGCGACATGGAACGGCTGCGACAGGAAGCGCTGGATCTTGCGTGCCCGGGTCACGGTCATCTTGTCATCTTCCGACAATTCGTCCATGCCCAGAATGGCGATGATTTCCTGCAGTGACTTGTAGCTCTGCAAAATTTCCTGCAGCTGACGGGCAACGTCGTAATGTTCCTGCCCGACGACACCCGGTTCCATGATACGGCTGGTCGAATCCAGCGGATCGACCGCGGGATAGATGCCGAGCTCGGCAATCGACCGGGAGAGCACCGTCGTGGCGTCAAGATGGGCGAAGGTCGTGGCCGGCGCCGGGTCGGTCAAATCGTCCGCAGGCACGTAGACGGCCTGCACCGAGGTGATAGAACCTTTGTTGGTGGAGGTAATGCGTTCCTGCAGCGCGCCCATGTCCGTACCAAGGGTTGGCTGATAGCCCACCGCCGAAGGAATACGGCCGAGCATAGCCGACACTTCCGAACCCGCCTGGGTGAAACGGAAAATGTTGTCGATGAACAGCAGCACGTCCTGGCCTTCTTCGTCGCGGAAGTACTCCGCCTGGGTCAGGCCGGAGAGGGCAACACGGGCACGCGCGCCCGGCGGCTCGTTCATCTGGCCATAGACCAGCGCGGCCTTGGAGTTGTTGCCCTCCAGGTCGATAACGCCGGACTCGATCATCTCGTGATAGAGATCGTTGCCTTCACGGGTACGCTCACCCACACCGGCGAACACGGAATAACCACCGTGGCCCTTCGCGATGTTGTTGATCAGCTCCATGATGAGAACCGTCTTGCCCACACCGGCGCCGCCGAACAGGCCGATCTTACCGCCCTTCGCGTAGGGGGTGAGCAGGTCAACGACCTTAATGCCGGTGACCAGCTGCTCGGTCTCGGTCGCCTGCTCGGCGAAGGCCGGGGCAGAGCGGTGGATCGGAGAGCGCTTGGCAGTGTTCACCGGGCCGCGGTCGTCAATCGGCTCGCCGATGACGTTCATGATCCGGCCCAGCACTTCCGGGCCAACCGGCACGGTGATTGGAGAGCCGGTGGCTTCCGCTTCGTCGTTGCGGGTCAGGCCTTCGGTGGCATCCATCGCGATGGTGCGCACGGTCTTTTCGCCCAAGTGCTGAGCGACTTCTAGCACCAGCACCGAACCGTCGGCGCGTTTTACGGTCAGCGCATCGAGGATCGATGGGATCTCACCATCAAATTGTACGTCAACGACCGCGCCCATCACCTGTGTGATCCGGCCGACAGCGTTCTTCGCCATGGGGGTCAACTCCTTAACTTAAAACTACGGTCGATAGTGTGGCCGCATTCCATCTGCCGGGCGGGTTAAACAGCTTCGGCGCCGGCAATGATTTCGATCAGTTCGGTCGTAATCATCGCCTGACGGGTGCGGTTGTAGGTCAGTGTTAGGCCTTTGATCATCTCGCCGGCATTACGGGTAGCATTATCCATCGCGGCCATCCGCGCGCCATGTTCGCTGGCAGCGTTTTCGAGCAAAGCACGATAGATTTGAACCGAGATATTCCGCGGCAGCAGATCCTTCAGGATCTCTTCCTCGGATGGTTCGTATTCATACACAGCGCCGCCCAGGTCATCGCCGCTGTCATCGCCTGCTTCAGGGATCGGAGAGGGAATCAGCTGCTGGGTTGTGACAATGTTGGAAATCGCCGATCGGAACTTGGCGTAAATCAGGTG
>JAQCHR010000056.1 GCA_027619655.1 Pseudomonadota bacterium | reverse complement strand
AACGAACTTGACGGCAAGGTTGCGATCGTCACCGGCAGCGCCCGCAATATCGGCCGCGTCACGGCGGAGGAGCTGGCCCGCGCCGGCGCCGCCGTCGTCATCAACGCGGTGCAGGCGAAGGACCTGTGCGAGGAAGTCGCCGCCGGCATTCGCGCGACGGGCGGCAAGGCCATCGCGGTCATGGCCGACTGCCGCAAGCCGGACGATATCGTAAGGATGGCGCAGGCGGCGATCGCCGAATTCGGCGGCATCGATATCCTGGTGCACAACGCGGCGACGCGGAATCCGAAATCCTTCGACGACCTGACGCGCGAGGATTTCCAGCAGGTCATCGACCTGTCGATCCTCGGCTGCTTTCACCTGGCGCAGGCCACCGTGCCCTCGATGCGCAAGCGCGGCGGTGGTGCGATCATCGGCGTCGGCGGGCTGAACTCATACACAGGGCAGAAGGGCCGCTCGCACCTGATGGTCGCGAAGGCGGGGCTGAACATGTATATCCGCGGCCTCGCGCTCGACCTCGCATCCGACAACATCACCGCCAACCAGGTCGTCGTCGGCACCTATGACACGCGCGAGCCGGATGCGAAAATGACGGCGGAACAGCTCAAGGCCCGCGTCAGCAAGATCCCGATGGGCCGCGAAGGCACCCCCCAGGACATGGCCGACCTGATCCGCTTCCTCGTCGGCCCCGGCGGCCATTACATTTCCGGCCAGACGATCCATTCCAACGGCGCCGCCTTCATGAACGCCTGACGCGGATTCGCCCCTTCATGTCGCAAGACCGGCGATCCGCGCTGGTCAAACGCAACCATTCCCGGCAGAAATGGATCATAACGGGAACATTTGCGGGTTTTGCGATGGTCGCCAGGATCAATACGGTCGCCTTCCAGGGCGTGGATACGCTGGATATCGACGTGCAGGTGCAGATCGCCGGGGGCCTGCCCGCCTTCACAATGGCGCAGCGTAGAAAGACCATCAAGGCCTCCTTTTGTGTGTATGGTGGAGGCAAAGGAATGGAAAGGTGATCTGATGACCAAGGCCTACAGCTACGTTCGTTTCTCAACACCGACACAAGCCAAGGGCGACAGCCTACGGAGGCAAACCGAGACCGCCATACAGTATGCCCTAGCGAATGACCTAGAGTTGGATGACCTGACTTTCCACGATCTGGGAGTATCAGCGTTTCGTGGGAGCAACCGTGATGCTGCTCTCGGAGCCTTCTTGAGGGCAGTCGAAGACGGGACGGTGGCGACGGGGTCTGTTTTACTGGTTGAGAGCCTTGATCGCCTCAGTCGGGATAGGGTGATGGTTGCACTCGGGCAACTACAAGAGATCATTGAAGCAGGGGTTATCATCGTAACGCTGATGGACCAGCGACGATATGACCACAACAGCCTCAACGACTTTGGCAGTCTGATTTTAGCCATGGTTGTCATGGTGACAGCGAACGAGGAAGCACAGAAGAGGTCGGAGCGCGGCAAGGCCAACTGGCAGAACAAAAGGGCCAAGGCGTCGCAGACGAAACTAACCAAGAGTTGTCCCGCGTGGTTGAGGCTCTCCGACGATAGGAAGATATTTGAAGTCATACCCGAGAGAGCCGAGGTGGTGCGCAGGATTTTCCGTCAAACCTTGGAAGGCATTGGGCGGGACACTATTTCGCGGCAATTAAACGAAGACGGTGTTCCTACTTTCCGTAACTCCAATGGTTGGTACACAAGCTACATCGGTAAGATTCTTGGGAACGCCGCCGTTGTAGGGGAGTTCCAGCCAATGAAGGTTGTCTCGAGGAAGCCCCGGAAGAACGCGAACGACGGGAATCCTATTGATGGGTACTTCCCGGAGATAATTCCAAGGGCCGACTTCCTGTCAGTACAAGACCAACGCAAGGAGAACAGGCTGGCCAAGGGAAGGGCCGTTAATTTCTCCAACTTGTTTACTGGCTTGGTATTCTGTGGGTGCGGCAGCAGCATGAGGCTCGTTGATAAAAGTACGCGGGGGCATGTGTCCAAGTATCTGCGATGCTCGTCAGGAGAACGAGGGGTTGGGACCTGTGGGGCGCAGCGGTGGCGATATGAACCGCTCGAGGTATTCCTCCTAAAGGGGATCAATGACATTGATTTGAGAGCAGCGTTTCCTGCGGCGAAGGACGTTGACAGGTCTGTAGGTAAACTTCGGGAACGGCTTCGGGTGGCACAAGAGGTGCTGGATGTCTCTGAACGGCGGGTGAAGAGCGCCATGAACTTTATGCTCGACACCCCGGAAGATGAAGACCTCAAGGCGGCTTATGGCGATTTACAATTAGCCAGGAATACGGCGAAGGCCGATGTTGAACGACTGACCTCAGAGGTAGACACGGAAGGCAGGAAGGTTGCGAGCCTTGGAGTGAGCCTTGAGGTCCAGCAGGAGGCGTACTCGAAGTGGCTCCTGAAGAGCGACGACAAGGAGACACGGACACGGCTCAACATGGCGCTCAAGGGTATCGTTGACAGAGTGATATTTGACGGAGATGTCTTGGTCGAATTCAAGGGCATCGCACGGAACTGGCTTTTAGATGTTCAGAAGGTGGGGACTAGAAGGTGGCGGGGAGTGACACTCAGGGTGCCGAATCTGGATGATGAGACCTACGAAGGGGAAGAGATGTTCTGGTCACTCCCCCTCCGCGATGCTTAGGCCCAGCCTTCACCGCGTTGGTAGTGTGCTTGGAATTGTCCTAGGCGGATGAAAACCGACCCGAACCACCCGAGGATTTCCAACTCGAAATTGCGCGTTTCAAAACACATAGTGAACTCCTTCTGGCATCCGGTCTCCTGGTGCTCGGCGCGGACAGCCCCCTGCTGCCCCGCAGCAATGTCGCGGAAATCCTCGATTCGCTGGGATGCCCGGTGCTTCTGGTCCGATAGGCGGGATCGGGCGCCGGAAACGGCCCGGAGGGGGGTTGGTGGAGCCGAGGAGGATCGAACTCCTGACCTCCGCATTGCGAACGCGGCGCTCTCCCAGCTGAGCTACGGCCCCACAGCGGTCTGGCCGGATATCGACCCGCCCGCTAAACGTGCCGGAATATGTGAGCAGCGCGGGACAGTGTCAAGGCTAGTCGTCAAACGAATTTCACCCGCCAACAGGCTTGCCTCGGATAACCGCTGCGCAGTAGTTTCGCGAGGAAATTCTTCCGCAGTTAAGGGATCTGTATCGCCATGATGTCACTTCTTGGGCTGATAAACGCCGTAATTGGACTGTATATATGGTGCCTGATCATTTCCGCCATCCTCAGTTGGCTGATCGCCTTCAATGTGCTCAACACGCAAAACCGCATCGTGTATTCGATCGGGGAGTTCCTGTATCGCATCACGGAACCCGCCCTGCGGCGCATTCGCCAGTTCCTGCCCAACCTGGGCGGCATCGACCTGTCGCCGGTCGTCCTCATCCTGCTGCTGATCTTCGCCCGAAACCTGTTGAATGAATACTGGCCCGGGACGATGTGACGTGCCGGGGCGGCCTTTCCGCTGCGTCGCCGACGGCGTCACGGTATCGGTTCGCCTGACGCCAAAGGCGAAAAAGCCCGGATTCAACGGGACGCAGGCCCAGGCGGACGGCATGGCCCTCAAGGTTGGCGTTACCGAAGCCCCCGAGCGCAACCGCGCCAATAACGCCCTGCTGGCGCTGCTGTCCCGGGCCTGGCGCATTCCGAAATCGGCGCTTCGCGTCGATTCGGGACAGACTAGCCGGAACAAGCTGGTACATATTGCCGGAGACCCGGATCAATTGAACGAGACATTATGCGACTGGATGACGACACAGCATGACTGACCCCAGGATTATCGACGGCAAGGCATTCGCGGAAAAACTGCGGGCTTCCCTGACGCAAATCGTCACGGGGCTGAAACAAGACCACGGCCTGGTGCCGGGACTGGCCGTGGTGCTGGTCGGCGAGGATCCGGCGAGCCAGATTTATGTGCGCAACAAGGCGAAACAGACTGCGGCCTGCGGCATGCGGAGTTTCGAACACCGGCTGCCGGCGGATGCCAGCCAGACGGCGTTGTTGTCGCTGGTCGCGCAATTGAACGAAGACCCCGCGGTACACGGCATTCTGGTGCAGCTGCCGCTGCCGGCGGGCATCGACGAGCATGCGGTCATCGACGCCATAAATCCGGCCAAGGATGTTGACGGGTTTCATGTCGTCAACACCGGCCGGCTGGCGACGGGCGCCCCGGCGCTGACGCCCTGCACGCCGCTCGGTTGCCTGATGATGCTGCAGGACCGGCTGGGCGACCTTTCGGGCATGGAGGCCGTTATCGTCGGCCGCTCCAATATCGTCGGCAAACCGATGGTAGCGTTGCTGCTGTCGGCCAATTGTACGGTAACCATTGCCCATTCGCGCAGCCGCGACCTGCCCGCGATCTGCCGCCGCGCCGATATCCTGGTCGCGGCGGTCGGCAGGCCGGAAATGATTCGCGGCGACTGGATCAGGCCGGGTGCGACGGTCATCGATGTCGGAATCAATCGCGTTCCGTCCGAAACGGAAGGCAAGACACGGCTGGTCGGCGATGTTGCCTTCGCCGAGGCCGTGGCCGTTGCGGGTGCGATCACGCCGGTTCCCGGCGGCGTCGGCCCGATGACAATTGCGGTGCTGTTGCGCAATACGGTGGTGGCGGCCTGCCGCCAGCACGGGCTGCCCGAACCCGCTATCTGATTGCGCCGCTACATGCGGTCGTGGCCGCGGTATTCCCAGACGGAAACCTTGCCGTCGCCATCCTTGTCGATCGCCGCGAAGCGCGCGCCGGTGTCCTTTATATACTCAGACAGCGTGATAGTGCCGTCCCTGTCGGCATCGATTTCGGCAAACCGTGCGTCGCGACGGCTGAAATGCTGCGCACCCCGCCCCTGATGCATGCCGCCGGCCAGGAACTCGCCCTTGCTTACCTTGCCATCGCCATCTTCATCCATCTGCCCGAAATTGGCCTCATGCCAGGCGGCAGCCTCGTCCGCTGCGATGGCGCCATCGGCATTCCGGTCGATAACCATCATGCCCATCGGCCGGTCGAACGCCATACCCGGCGCCCAGTGCGGCCCCTGGCCGTACATCGGGTGCCCCGACATCATCGGCGCGGTGTAACCCGGGCCAAAGCCCTGCGCCATGGCGGCCGTTCCTGCCATGCCCAGGCAAAATGCCGCTGCGGCGCCCATCGCAATCGCTTTCATCATCGCCTGTTCCTTACCGCTATGTCCGCGAGCCGGAAAACCATCCTCTCGTTCTGGATGCGAATATCCACCGGACAATGCGACCGGGCATTGATCTGAATCAGGAAATGCGGCGCCGTGGCGCGAAAACGGGCGGCTTCTAGTCCGTAACGGGAAGACGCAGGCGGACGACACCCTTGAAATCGTTGGGATCGACCTTTTCACCCTTGCGGGTGATATCGATCCGCCCGGCCCGCGCCAGAAAAATCATCTGTTGCTTGACCGATGTCATGTAACGCCGCCAGAGTTCGGGCGGGTCCTTCGGTTTTGCGCGGGCCTCGCCGATCACCTTGGCGATATCCATGGGCGACGCCGATTTTCCGGGGCCGAGGGCAGCCAGGTACGACAGGATCGACTCCGCGATCGGGTCATCCTTACGTTCCGTCTCTTTGGTATTTTCGTCCGTTTCCGTCATGGCGGATGTTTAGCACGCTCTTTCGCGATAGCAACAGCCAACTTGCGATGAAAGGGCCACTGGACGCCGCCCGCCACCGTGTCAATAATCCCGCGCATGACTGGAACCATCGAGACCCTGGCGCTCGCAACCGCCTTTTTCACCGGCGCGCATTTTATTCTCTCCAGCATCCCCGTCCGCTCGGGCCTGATCGAGCGGATCGGCGAAGCCGCGTTCAAGGGCGTCTATTCGCTGGTCGTGCTGGCGGCGTTCGGCTGGATGCTGCTGGCGTATCGTGACGCCCCCTATGTCGAAGTCTGGGCGCAATCCCATGCCTTGCGTCACCTGCCGCTGGCGATCATGCCCTTTGCCTGCCTTTTCGTCGTGATCGGGTTATCAACCCGGAACGTCACGGCCATTGGCGGGGAGAAGCTGCTCGACGATCCGCGCCCGGTACGCGGCATCGCCACGATTACCCGCCATCCGTTCCTGTGGGGTGTGGCGCTCTGGGGCATCGCGCATATCGCGGCGAATGGCGACCAGGCCAGCATCGTCATGTTCGGCGGGCTGGTCATTCTGTCGCTGGGCGGCATGGCGCATATCGACCACCGGCGGCGGGAAACGACGGGCGCCGCCTGGGGGCCGGTCGCCATGACCAGTTCGGTCATCCCCTTCCTGGCCGTGCTCCAGGGCCGCACGAAGATCGACTGGGCCGGGATCGGTATTACCCGGCCGCTGGCCGGGCTGGCCCTTTACGTCATCATCCTGTTGACCCACGAACTCGCATTCGGGGTCGCCGTACTGCCCTGACCCGGCGTCAGCCTTCGCGGCGACGTGCCAGCCGCAGGCGCAGGGCGTTCAGCTTGATGAAGCCCTCGGCATCGTGCTGGTCGTAGACGTCGTCTTCCTCGAACGTCACATGCGCCAGCGAATACAGGCTGTCCGGCGAGGCCCGGCCGATCACAGAGGCGCTGCCCTTGTACAGCTTCAGCCGCACCGTGCCGTTGACCCGCTCCTGGCTCTTGTCGATCAGCGCCTGCAGCATCTCGCGCTCCGGCGAGAACCAGAAGCCGTTATAGATCAGCTTGGCGTAGCGCGGCATGATCTCGTCCTTGAGATGCATCGCCTCGCGGTCCAGCGTGATCGATTCCATCGCCCGGTGCGCCACCAGCAGGATGGTGCCGCCGGGCGTTTCATAGACGCCGCGCGACTTCATGCCAACGAAACGGTTTTCCACCAGGTCGAGCCGCCCGATGCCGTTCGCGCCACCCAGCTCGTTCAGCTTCGTCAGCAGGGTCGCGGGCGACATCGCCACGCCATCGACGGAAACGGGATCGCCCTTGGCGAAGCCAATCTCGACGATTGTCGGCTTGTCCGGCGCCGCTTCCGGCGCAACCGTGCGGGAATAGATGTATTCCGGGGCTTCCTCGTTCGGGTCTTCCAGCACTTTCCCTTCAGCGGAAATGTGCAGCAGGTTGGCATCGACGGAGAACGGCGCCTCGCCACGCTTGTCCTTCGGCACCGGGATCTGGTGCTGTTCGGCGTATTCGATCAGCCGCGTGCGGCTGGTCAGGTCCCATTCGCGCCAGGGGGAGATCACCTTGATATCCGAGTTCAGCCCGTAATAGCCCAGTTCGAAGCGCACCTGGTCGTTGCCCTTGCCAGTCGCGCCATGGGCGACCGCGTCGGCGCCGGTTTCCCGGGCGATTTCGATCTGGCGCTTGGCGATCAACGGCCGCGCGATGGAGGTGCCCAGCAGATACGTGCCTTCATAGACCGTATTGGCGCGGAACATCGGGAAGACATAGTCGCGCACGAAGACCTCGCGCAGATCCTCGATGAAAATCTGCTTCACGCCCATCATTTCCGCCTTGGCGCGGGCGGGTTCGATTTCCTCGCCCTGGCCCAGATCGGCGGTGAAGGTCACGACCTCGCACTTGTACGTATCCTGCAGCCAGCGCAGGATGACGGAGGTATCGAGACCGCCGGAATAGGCGAGGACGACTTTCTTCACGTTCTGTATCGACATATGGGCGGTCCCGTTTGGTTGCGGCGGCGCAGTATAGGCATTGCGGAAAGCCTCGCAAGCGGCCCTTGCGCGCCGCGACAAAACATCCGATGGTCTGCGCCAATCCAAATTGAACACGACACGGGGGGAATTGACCGATGAGCAACATCACCTTGACCGAGGAAGACTTCGCCGCGCTGCGCGCGCTCGACACGCCGACCGTCTGCAACGCGCTGGAAATCACCTCGCCGGAACGCCGGGCGATGGGCTTCACGACGACCCCGCTGGTCTGCCCCCGGCCGCACCTGCCGCCGATGGTCGGTTTCGCCCGCACGGCCACCCTGCGGTCGATGAAGCCGGCCGCACCCGATGTCGTCAACCGGGTCGCCTATTACGAATATGTCGCCGCCGGCACCGGCCCGACCATCACCTGCATCCAGGATATCGACGACCATCCGGGCTTCGGCGCGTTCTGGGGCGAAGTGAATACCAATATCCACAAGGCCATCGGCTGCCTGGGCGTCATCACCACCGGCAGCATCCGCGACCTGCCCGACTGCGCGGAGGGCTTCCAGCTTCTGGCCGACCGGGTCGGCCCGTCGCATGCGCATGTGCATATCGTCGATTTCGGCAAGCCGGTGCATATCCACGGGATGGACGTGCAGTCCGGCGACCTGATCCATGCCGACCAGCATGGCGCGGTGGTGATTCCGATCGAGGTTGCGCGCGAAGTACCGAAGGCCGCCAAGCAGATCCAGAACCGGGAAGCCATCGTGCTCGCCGCCTGCAAGGCAAAGGGCGCGAACATCGAGACGGTGAAAGCCGCGCTCGCGAAATCCGCCGAGTATCACTGAGCAGTCAGAGGTCGCTCAGAACTTCTCCACCCAGGGCCGCAGTTCCATTTCCCAGGTCCAGGCGCTGCGGTGCTGGCGGTGGACCTGCAGGTAGGTCCTGGCAATCTCGTCCGGGTTCAAGGTGCCGTCCTCGCCGCGCGCCGCTGCCCGGGTGTCCTCGCCTTCGAGCAGCAGGATGCCGCCGTCGATGACGAAATGGGCAACATGGATGTTCTGCGGCTGCAATTCGCGGGCGAGGCTTTGCGCCACGCCGCGCAGCCCGAACTTGCCCATCGCGAAGGATGACGAGTTCGGATAGCCCTTCACGCTGGCCGATGCGCCCGTCAGCAGGATCGTGCCGCCGCCGCCCGGGATCATCTGCTTCGCCGCCGCCTGCGCCACCAGGAACCCGCCGAAGGCGGAAATCATCAGGGCGTTACGGACGGCTTCGGGGTCCAGTTCCGTGACCGGCCCGCGGCCGCCGCGGTTGCTGGCGTTGTAAACAACAATATTTGGCGCGCCGATATCCGCAGTGACCGCCTTGAACAAGCTGTTGACCGCCGCCGGGTCGGATGCATCGCAGGCATAGGCCCTGGCGCCGGTTTCCGCGACGAGGCCGCTGAGCTTGTCGGTATTGCGCGCCGCGATGGCGACCGCCATTCCTTCCGCTGCAAAGAGCCGCGCCAGCGAGGCGCTCAAACCCCGGCCGGCGCCGACGATCAGTGCTGTTTCCTTGTCCACCATGATATTTTCCTCCCGCTATTCCGCCGCGGCAACCCGCCGCGGTCGCACGCTGTCCGATTTGAGCTGGCCGCAGGCTGCGAAGATATCCCGGCCCCTTGGGCTGCGCACCGTGCCGACCAGACCGCCTTCATGCACCGCATCGGCGAAGCGGGCGATGGCGTTGCCGCTGGAACATTCGAATTCGGTGCCGGGCCAGGGATTGAACGGGATCAGGTTGACCTTGGCCGGAATGCCCGCCAGCAGCCGCACCATCTCACGCGCGTCCGCGACCGAATCGTTCACGTCCTTGAGCATCACATATTCGAAGGTGATCCGCCGCGCGTTGGATGCCGCGCCGTAATTGCGGCAGGCTTCCAGCAGTTCCGCGAGCGGGTATTTCCGGTTGATCGGCACCAGCCTGTCGCGCAGATCGTCGCGCACCGCATGCAGGGAGATCGCCAGCATCACGCCGAGCTCGTCGCTGCAGCGCTGGATGCCCGGCACGACGCCGGAGGTCGACAGCGTCACCTTGCGGCGCGACATCGCCAGCCCGTCGCCATCCATGACGATATGCAGCGCCTTGGCCACATTGTCGAAATTGTACAGCGGCTCGCCCATGCCCATCATGACAATATTCGTCAGCTGGATATTGCCTTTCGAGGCCGGCCATAATCCGTATTCATCCCGCGCCAGCATGACCTGCCCCACGACCTCGCCCGCCGTCAGGTTCCGCACCAGCCGCTGCGTGCCCGTATGGCAGAAGGCGCAGGTCAGCGTGCAGCCCACCTGGCTGGAAACGCACAGGGTGCCGCGGGTTTTTTCCGGAATCGAGACCATTTCCGCTTCGTTGTGGTCGCCGAAGCCCAGCAGCCACTTGCGCGTACCGTCGGTGGACAGCAGGGCGGTATTGATCGCCGGCCGTCCGATCCGGAATTCGGCCGTCAGCCGGTCGCGCAACGCCGTGCAAAGGTTGGTCATGTCGGCGAAATCGGTCAGGCCGTGCTGGTAGATCCACTGATAAATCTGCTTGCCGCGATAGGCCGGCTGCCCGAGCGACGCCGCGACGGCGACGATTTCGTCGAGATTCATCCCCACCAGGTCGGTTCGGGGATCGGCGGCTTGCCTGGCCGCGGGTGTCTGTATCAGTTCCATAGCGCCTAGATATAAGCTAACGGCAGCGCCGGACAACTCGCTTTTTACGCACCTGGTATTTCGGCTTGCGCCGGTTGACGCATGTCATTGCCGGCCCATACTGAATCCCGGTCAATAACGGCCGGAACGCAACGGGAGAATGACCATGGATCTGGAGGAAATGGAGGCGGCGCTGTCGCTGCTGGTCGATGAAATGGAGGGCGATCAGGGGGACAGGCACGAAATCTTCATGCGCCTGCACCAGATGCTGTCAACCATGCGCGCCGAGGGCCTGACCGTACCGGAAGACCTCGCCGAACTGGAGAAAGCGCTGTCCGCCGAATTCGAGGCTGATACGAAAGGCTGACCATGGCGGAAAACCCCTTCGATGGCCTGGCCACGAGATACCAGGCGAATCGGCCGGAATACCCCGAAACCCTGCTGACGCAACTCGCAGCGCGGCTGGCTCAGCGGAACAGCCTCCGCAAGGCCGCCGATGTGGGGGCCGGTACCGGCATCCTGACCCGGGCCCTGCGCGCCACACTGGGCCCGGACTGGGTGATAGAAGGCATCGAACCTGGCGCGGACATGCGCCGCCAGGCGGCGGAATCGACCCCGCCGGAGGCCGCCATCGTCTATCGTGAGGGCGGCGCGGAATCGCTGCCCTGCGGCGACGGCACGCTGGGCCTGTTGACCGTCGCGCAGGCGATCCAGTTCTTCGACCGGCCGGTCTTCTATGCGGAATCCGACAGGGTGCTGGCCGCCGGCGGCGTGCTGGCGGTGATCCAGAACAACCGCGTCTGGGAAGGCTCGCCGCTGCTGGACGCCCATGAAACCTTCGTCGAGGAAAACGCACCGGGCTATTCCCGCCACTATCGCGACATCGACCTGCTGGGGGAATTCCAGGGGTTCGACTGGGCGGATTCGACGGAACGGCTGACTCATGACTGGTCGCTGGATGTTTCCGCGGAGCGCTTCACCGGCATGATGCTGTCCCGCCGCACCATGAAGCCGGCGGTGGCGGCGCGCGGCGAGGCTTTCGTGGAAAACGCCTTGCGCGCCATGGCCGCGCGTTACGGCAATGGCGACGGCAGCGTGACAATTCCCTATCAGACGGAACTGTACCTGGCAGCAAAGCGTGTGTCCCGACCGTAACGGGTGCATAATGCGGATACTGTCCCGCATGATCGTCATGCGGCGCCCCTCATTGAAAGATCGTTATGACGACAAGTGACAGCGAATACACCATGGCCCTGTTCTGCGATTTCGAGAATGTGGCGCTGGGTGTGCGCGACGCGAAGATTCCGAAATTCGACATGAAGCTGGTGCTGGAACGGCTGCTGCTGAAAGGCAGTATCGTGGTCAAGAAGGCCTATTGCGACTGGGACCGGTACAAGGAATTCAAGGGGTCCATGCACGAAGCCGCCTTCGAACTGATCGAGATTCCCCATGCCCGCATGTCCGGCAAGAATTCCGCCGATATCCGCATGGTCGTGGACGCGCTCGACCTGTGCTACACAAAGGAACATATCGATACCTTCGTGATCATCAGCGGCGATTCCGACTTTTCGCCGCTGGTCAGCAAGCTGCGCGAGAACGCCAAGACCGTCATCGGCGTCGGGGTGAAGAACAGCACCTCCGACCTGCTGATGAACAATTGTGACGAATTCATCTATTACGACGACCTGGCCCGCGCCGTCGAAGCCCCCCC
>JAQCHR010000055.1 GCA_027619655.1 Pseudomonadota bacterium | reverse complement strand
GCGGCTTGTTCGGCAACAAAGGCTGGATCACAGACCATTCGAAATCCGTCAAATCAAAGCGTGCCATATTAAACCTCCAAGTTCAGAAGTTTGAATCATGATTCGCAATGAATGAGAATCCCTTTTATGGGTATGTGACCTAGGGGAATTGACACTGCCCCGCATATACGGAACATGGGCTCGCAATCACATCGGGACCGTTCCATGGCAAAACAGGTTTTCCATGTCGGCAACGCCGCCGGGTTTTCCGCCGACCGGCTTGATTCGGCAGCGCCCGTCGTCGCCGCGCTGATCGCGTCGGGCGCGCCCGCGGCGCTGTTCTTCGAGTGCCTGGCCGAACGGACGCTGGCCTTCGCGCAGCGGGCGAAACTGTCTGATCCGGAAAAGGGCTATACTCCCGATCTGGAAGGGTTCCTGCGGCCGGTGCTGAAAGATTGCGTGACCCACGGCATCCCGGTCCTGGGCAATTTCGGCGCCGCCAACCCGCTGGGCGCGGCGAAGGCGATCCACCGGTTGGCCAGGGAACTGGGAATCGAGGGGATCAAGGTTGCGGTCGTCGAAGGGGATGACGTGCGCGAGGGGCTGCGCGCCATGCAGGTTCAGGCCTGGGAGGAAGAGGCGCTGTTCGACGTGCAGCGTGACGACATCGTCGCCGCCAATGTCTACCTGGGGGCGCAACCGATTGCCGACGCGCTGGCGCTGGGCGCCGATGTGGTCGTCACCGGCCGGGTGACCGATTCCGCGCTGGCGCTGGCGCCGCTGATCCATCATTTCGGCTGGTCGGCGGATGACTGGGACCGGATGGCGGCGGGCGTGCTGACCGGGCATCTGCTGGAATGCGGCGCGCAGGTCACCGGCGGCTATTTCGCCGATCCCGGCTACAAGGACGTCGCCGGCATGGCCAGCATCGGCTACCCCATCGTGGAGGTCTCATCCGATGGCGATCTGGTGGTGACCAAGCCCGCCGGCACCGGCGGCCGGGTCGACACGCGGACGGTGAAGGAACAGATCCTGTATGAAATCCACGACCCGGCGAACTACCTGACGCCGGATGTGACGCTGGACCTGACCTCGGTGCAGGTCATGGACCTGGGTCCGGACCGGGTACAGGTGACCGGGGCGAAGGGCCGCGCCGCACCGGAAACCCTGAAGGTGACGATCAGCTATGCCGGCGGCTGGCTGGGCGAGGGCGAAATCTCCTATGCCGGGCCGGGCGCAGCGGCGCGGGCAAGGCTGGCGGCGGCGACGGCGCGGCAGCGCATCGAAACCCAGTATCCCGGCATCGATATCCGCACCGATGTCATCGGGCTGGTCAGCATTTTCGACGGCGACAGCGGCGACCGGGCGAAGGGCCTGCGGGACACCGAATGGGAAGACGTACGCGTACGCATCGCCGTCAACACGGACAACGAGGCCACGGCCGCCATGGCGGCGCGCGAGGTCGAAACCCTGTATTGCGCCGGCCCCGCCGGCGGCGGCGGCGTACGGCGGACCGTAACGCCCCGGATCAAGACGGCGTCCTGCCTGGTGCCCCGCGAATCCGTCCAACCCCGTTTCAGACTGGTGCCGGCCGATGAATAGCGCAACCAACATGATCGACGTGCCCCTGCGTGAAATCGCCCATGGCCGCACCGGCGACAAGGGCGACCGCGCCAATATCAGCATCATCCCCTACGAACCCGCCGGTTTCGCCTTTATCGCCGACCAGTTGACCGCGGCGAAGATGCGCGACGCCTTTGCCCATCGCGGCGTCGGCAAGGTGACGCGCTACGACCTGCCGGCGCTGGGGGCGTTCAATTTCGTGCTCGACAACGTATTGCAGGGCGGGGTGAACGGCAGCCTGAACCTGGACGGCCACGGCAAGAGCCTGTCCTTCATCGCCATGTCTATTCCTGTACGCGTTCCGGCGGAACTGGTGGAAAGCGCCCGCAAGGCGCGGCGGACCGAAGACAGCTCGGTTTAGAACTTCAGCAGGAAGCGGACAATCTTCTTCGTCTTCTCGCTGAACAGTTTCGGCGTGTAATAGCTGCCGGCGGCGCGCTTGCCGACCTCGCTCAGGGTCGGATAGGGGACGATGACGCCGGCCATCGTGCCGATCTTCTGTTTCCCGCTCACGGCCAGCACCCAGGGCAGGATCAGTTCGCCGGCGCGCGATCCGGCGATAGTGGCGCCCAGTACCCGGCCCTTCTTGTCCAGCACCAGTTTGATCATGCCGTGGGTTTCGCGTTCGGCCTGGGCCCGGTCGTTTTCGTGAAAGGGCCAGCGCAGGATATTCATCCCTTTTATCCCGCTTTCCTTCGCCTGCGCCTCGGTCATCCCCACATGGGCCAGTTCCGGGTCCGTATAGGTGACCCAGGGCACGGCGCGGTAATCGACCTTGGCCGGCAGCTTGAACAGGATATTCCGGATGACGATCCCGGCATGGTAGCCGGCCATATGGGTGAACTGGTAAGGACCGACCACGTCACCGATGGCGAAGATTTTCTTGTTGGATGTCCGCAGCCGCGCATCCACATTGATGCCCTTGCGGTCGTAATGGACATTGGCGGCTTCGAGGTTCAGCCCGGCGGTATTCGCCTGCCGCCCCGCCGCGACCAGCAGATGCGAGCCGGTCACGACCTCCGGCCGGCCATCCCTGATGACGGTCACGGCGATCGCGCCATCCGCCGCGGCGACCGCGTTGACCATCGTACGCGCCCGGATATCGACGCCATCCGCGACGAATTGCCGGCGCACGACTTCGGTCAGTTCCGGATCGTCCTTGCCCAGGAAGTCGAACATTTCCAGCACGGTGACCTTTGCGCCCAGGCGGCGATGCGCCTGCGCCAGTTCCGCGCCGATGGGACCGCCGCCGATGACGATCAGGTGCTCCGGCCGGCTGTCCAGCTCGAAGACGGTTTCATTGGTCAGGTAGGGCACCGTATCCAGCCCGGGGATCGGCGGCACCATGGCGGAGGATCCGGTCGCGATGACGAAACGTTTCGCCCGGATCCGTTTGCCGCCGGCTTCCAGCGTGTCCGGCGCTACGAAGCGTCCTTCCGCCTGGAACACATTGACGCCCAGCCCAGTGAAGCGTTCCACCGAATCATTGGGTTCGATGGCCGCGATGACGCCACGGATATGGTCGCGCAGCGCCGCGTAATCGACTTCCGGCGTCACCGGTTTCACGCCGAAGCGGCCGCTGTGCTGCATGCCATGCGCCGCATGCGCCGCCGCGATCAGCGCCTTGGACGGCACGCAGCCGTAATTCAGGCAGTCGCCGCCCATCCTGCCACGTTCGACCAGCGCCACGCTGGCGCCCATCTGCGACGCCCCGGCGGCGACGCTGAGCCCGCCGGAACCGGCGCCAATCACACAGATATCGACTGAAATCGTTTCCATACCCGAGTATTAGCGGCTTTCCCAGCGCCGGGAAACTGACACTTGCGTGAAACCGTCAGCCCGAAAGGCTTTTCGTCGCGATTTCGTAGACATCCGGCGACAGCGCCTCGCCGGCGGCCAGGATCCGCTCCAGCTGTTCCTTCATCAGCGACCGGCGCGGGTCGCCGAAGCGCCGCCAGGGCCCCAGCGGTCCGAGCAGCCGCGCGGCGATCTGCCGGTTGAGCCGGTCCAACACCAGCACCTGGTCGGCCAGGAAGCGGTAGCCGCTGCCATCCGCCGTGTGGAAGCGCAGCTGGTTGCCGTTGCAGAACGCGCCGATCAGCGCGCGAACCCGGTTAGGGTTGCGGATCGAGAACGCCGGATGGTCCAGCAGGGCAATCACCGCGTCCAGCGTGCCCGGCAGGGAGGAACTCGCCTGGATCGACAGCCATTTGTCGATCACGATGGGATCGGCCTTCCAGGTCTCGTAGAAATCAGCCAGCGCCGCGTCGCGCGCGGGAACGGCCAGCCCGGCCAGGATATTCAGCGCCGCGATCCGGTCGGTCATGTTGTCCGCCTGCCGGCACTGCGTGGCGCACAGCGCCGTCATGTCGGGATCGTCGAGCAGCGCCAGGAAGGACAGCGCCGCGTTGCGCAGCCGCCGCTGCCCCGCCGCCGCCGCATCGGGCGAATAGGTGCGATTGCTGGCATTGCCGTGATAGGTATCGAGCAGCTTCTGTTTCAGCCGTTCCGCCAGCGCCCGCCGCAGCTTGCGCCGCGCCGCATGGACCGCGTCCACATCGACGATATCGAGCTGGTTGCCGAGATATTCTTCGCCCGGCAGTTCCAGCATCTGCGCCAGCAGCGCCTTGTCATCCACCCCGCCGGTCAGGATGTTTTCCATCGCGGCGATGAAGGATTGCGGCGGTTCAGGGTCCGTGCCGCGCTGGATCGCGCGGACCATGTCCAGCGACACGGCGACCGCGCGCTGCTGCCCCGCCTCCCAGCGCGAGAACGGATCGGAATCATGCGCCATCAGCACTGTGCTGTCCGCCTCACACATCGGCGGGTCGAGGATCACCGGCGCGGAAAACCCGCGCAGCAGCGACGGCACCGGCGCCTCGGGCACATCGACGAAGCGGAAGGTCTGGGTCCTGTTCTCCAGTGCCAGCACGCAGGTCGTTTCCAGATGCCCAGCCGCCGCGCCGCGCAGCCGCAGCGGCATGTCCCGCCCCTGCCCGTCCAGCAGCCCCAGCGCGATCGGCACCAGCAGCGGCGGCTTGTCCGTCTGGCCCGGCGTCGGCGGGCAGGACTGGGTCACGGTCAGGTCATAGGTTTTCGCATCGGCATCGTAGACGCCGTCCACCTTCAGCCGCGGCGTGCCCGCCTGGTCGTACCAGCGGCGGAACTGGCCGAGGTCGCGGCCGCCCGCATCCTCCATCGCGGCGACGAAATCCTCCACCGTCGCCGCGGTCCCGTCATGCCGGTCGATATACAGGATCATGCCCTTCGCGAAGGCCTCGCGCCCGATCAGCGTGTAGATCATGCGGACGATCTCCGCGCCCTTCTCATACACGGTCGCGGTATAGAAGTTGTTGATCTCGATATAGGATTTCGGCTGCACCGGATGCGCCAGCGGCCCCGCATCCTCCGGGAACTGGCGCGCCCGCAGGGTCCGCACATCGCCGATCCGCTGCACCCCGCGCGAGCGCATGTCGGCGGAGAATTCCTGGTCGCGGAACACGGTCAGCCCTTCCTTGAGGCTGAGCTGGAACCAGTCGCGACAGGTAACGCGGTTGCCGGTCCAGTTATGCAGGTATTCATGGGCGATGATCGCCTCGATGCTGGCGTAATCCGCATCGGTCGCGGTTTCCGGCCGGGCCAGCACGTATTTCGAATTGAACAGGTTCAGCCCCTTGTTCTCCATCGCGCCCATGTTGAAATCGCTGACCGCCACGATCATGAAGATGTCGAGGTCGTATTCCAGCCCGAAGCGGGTCTCGTCCCAGCGCATGGATTTCTTCAGCGATTCCATGGCGAAGCCGCAGCTCGCCTCGTTGCCCGGCTCCACATAGATACGCAGCGCCACCGCCCGGCCCGAGGCGGTGGTGAAACTGTCCTCGACGCAGGCGAGCTTGCCCGCGACCAGCGCGAACAGGTAGGACGGCTTGGGATGCGGGTCGTGCCAGGTGACGCTGTGGCGACCGTCGGGCTCCTCGCTGGCGTCCAGCGGATTGCCGTTCGACAGCAGTACCGGGTAGCGCGCCTTGTCCGCCGTGATCCCGACCGTGAAGACGGTCAGCACGTCCGGCCGGTCGAGAAAATACGTGATCTTGCGGAAACCCTCGGCCTCGCATTGCGTGGCGAAATTGCCGCCGGAGACATAGAGCCCCTCCAGCGCGGTATTCGCGTCGGGCGCGATCGCCACTTCCGTTTCCAGCACGAAAGCGGCGGGCGGGTTGTGAATGGTCAGCGTATCGGGACCGACAGCATATTCCGCCTCGGGCAATACCTTCCCGTCGAGGCGGATCACCAGCAGCTCAAGCCCCTGCCCGTCCAGCACCAGCGGCCCGGCAACATCGGCCGCCCGCCGCATCTGCAACCGCGTCCACACGATTGTCCGCGCGGGGTCGAGGTCGAAATGCAGGTCTACGCTGTCGATCCCGTAGGCCGGCGGCTGGTAATCCTTCAGATAGATCGGCTGCGGCGCGGCGCGGGCGGCGGCGGCGCTATCGCCTGAACCGGTTGCGGGATCTAGTGAGTTTGTCATGTTTTCTGCCTGACGGTCGGAAAAATCTCATGGCGCGGGCCGGGCGCAACAAGCCCGGCCCCGCCGCGCCATCCTACGCGACGCCGGGCGCGGAGGCCACCGGCGGAACGCGGACAAAGGCTGGCCGTATTGCCTGACCCGGACGACACCACCTCACCCCTTCTTCTCCCCCGCCTGGATCACGAACATCGCCGCCACGGTGATCGCGACCCCCGGCAGGATGATCGGGTCGGGCAGGCCCTTGCCCGTTGCCCATTCGACGGCCACGACCAGCGCCGGGGTCAGGTAGCCATAGGCCATGACCCGGGTCGGGCCGAAATGCAGGGTGGCGTGCTGCACGATGAAGAAGGAGATTATGGTCGGGAACACCGCCAGGTAGACGATGCCGGCGAGGACCGGCGGCGCGACCGCGGTCCAGTCGGTTTCGAACACCGCGCGGTTGTTCAGCAGCAGCAGCCAGCCGGCGCCCGTCGCCAGCACCCAGAAGGACATCACCGCCGCCGGTTCGTTGCGGCTGAAGCGGCGCACCAGCGGCGTGTACAGCCCCATCGCGCACAGCCCGCCGAGGAAGATCAGGTCGCCCCGGTTGAACGCCAGCGCCATCAGAAGCTGCAGGTCGCCCCGGAAGATGACCCAGAGCGCCCCCGCCGCGCCGATGATCAGCGCTGTAAGGCGGTTGCGGCCGAGCCGTTCGCGCACCAGCACCGCCGCGTAGAGGGCCGCGATGCAGGGCAGCATCGTGAACAGCGCGGCGGTATTGAGCGCCGAGGTCAGGCGCAGCGCCTCGAACATGCTCCAGAAGAAGGTGACGAGGCAGGCGCTGATCACCGCGTAGCCGGCCAGCTGCCGCGCCGGGGGGATCGCCCAGCCATGCCGCCAGACCACATAGGGCGCGAACAGCAAGGTCGCCAGGACGAAGCGCAGCAGGGTCAGCCGTTCCGGCTCCAGCCCGTGGGTTATCGCGGCGCCGACCGTGAAGGACGTCGCGACCAGCGTCCGGCCCAGCAGCAGCTGCAGATGCATCCTCGGCACGCTGGCCGGTACGGGGTTCGTCACGGGTTCGCCTTCACGTCACATTCGCCGGCGCCGCCGCGGCGACTGCGCCTCGCCGCCGCCACGCTATCCAATCAGGTCATAGACGGAATCGATATCCGCCGGCCCCTCGCAGCGCACCCGTTCCTCGTCCTGCATCTGGATCAGATGCGCGAGCACGGAGCGGCCCGCCGCGCGGTACAGGCGCTGGTCGACATCCTTGTAGATGATCGGCACCATCGCCGCGATGGTGCGGTGGCCATCCGCGATGCATTTGCGGATCGCGTCCTCGCGTTCCTGTCGGTGTTCCAGGAAGGCGCGCACGAAGGGCTTGGGGTCCTTGATCGGCGAGCCGTGCGTCGGCCAGAAGATCGCGTCGTCGCGCTCCAGCAGCTTGCGCAGCGAATGCAGGTAATGCGCCATGTCGCCATCGGGCGGGGAGATGACCGAGGTCGACCAGCCCATCACATGGTCGCCGGAAAACAGCGCCTTTTCCTCCTTCAGCTGGAAGCACAGGTGGTTCGAGGTATGGCCCGGCGTGTGCACCGCCTCCAGCGTCCAGCCATTGCCCTCGATCACGTCGCCATCCTGAACGACGTAATCAGGCCGGAAATCCCAGTCGCCACCCTCTTCCACCTTCGGCGCGCGCTGGTTGCCGTGATGCGGGCCGTAGCCATAGGTGGGTGCTGCGGTCGCGACCTTCATCGGGGCGGCGGCCGGGGAATGGTCGCGGTGGGTATGGGTGATGATCTGGTGGGTAACCGTCTCGCCGTCCAGCGCCTTCAGCAGGGCGGCGATGTGGGCGTCGTCCAGGGGACCCGGATCGACCACCGCGACATTGCCATGCCCGACGATATAGGTGCCGGTCCCCTTGAAGGTGAAGGCGCCGGGATTGTTGCAGATCACGCGGCGGATCATCGGCGTCATCGTCTCGATCCTGCCGTATTCGAACTCGATATCCCGCACATAGGGAATGGGCTGCGCCATGCCGGTCTCTCCTAGTTTTGAACAGGCGGGCAGGATGGGTGCGGGCGGGGGTGGCGTCAAGGGCTCCGGCCCAGGGGCGCCTACGCCGCCAGCCGGGGCGCGCTTTCCCGCGTCCAGATGCCGGCGGGAATGAACAGGTTGCCGCTGAAGATCGGCCGCGCGGTGCGGCAGACAGAGGCGGCGCTGATTTCGACGGACCGGCCCGTACCGCTGGCCTCCACGCTGATCCCGATGGCGCCCTTCGGGTGTTCCACGCGGACCACCGGGCTTCCCGCCGCGGTGGCGACATGCAGCGCATGGGCGATCGTCCCCCCGATCCGCGCCGCACCGGCGATGCAGATTGCCCCGGTCGCCGCATGGGCCGCGTGGCAGCGTTCCGGCACGAAATAGCGCGACGAGATTCCGCTGTCACCGCGCGGCGCGGCCAGTATCGCGATCTTGGGGATGACGGAATCCGAAACATCGCCCAGCCCCATCAGCAGCGCCGCCTCGCGCCGGATCGCTTCAAGGCGGGCCAGGAAGGCGGCATCGGCATCGAGTTCGGCCTTTGATTCATAGCCGGTCTTGCCCAGGCTTTCCGCCGCCACGAGGACCATCGGCATGGCCAGGTCGATGCAGGTCACGGCGATTCCGCAAACCGTGTCGCGGACATTGCCGGTCGGCAGCAGGCGGCCGGTCTTGCTGCCCGCGATATTGCGGAACCCCAGCCGGATCGGCGCGGCGGTTCCCGGCACGCCGTCAATGGCAGTGTCGCCGTCGTAGCGGACCTGCCGGTCTGGGGTCTGGACGACGCAATCGATCAGGGCGCCCGTGTTGAGGTTGCGCACCCGCACCGTTGTCTCGCCTGCCTCGGCCGGCACATAGCCGCATTCGATGGCGAAGGGCCCGACACCGGCCAGGATATTGCCGCAGGACGGCGCCGTATCGACGAGCGCCTTTTCCACGCCGACCTGGGCAAACAGGTAGTCCACATCCGCCCCCGGATGCGACGATGGCGATACGATGGCGACCTTGCTGGTAACGCTGGTACCGCCGCCGGCGCCATCGATCTGGGACGGATCCGCCGACCCCATCGCCGCGACCAGGACCGCGTCGCGGGTCGCGATATCCTGCGGCAGGTCGCTCGCCCGGAAATAAAGGCCCCGCGAGGTGCCGCCGCGCATCATGACGCATGGAATTGTGTTCTGCATGCCCTGTCCTCCCTGATCTGGAGACAGCTTGCCCGACAGCGATTGATATGAGAAATTCAATTAATTAAATTATTAATGATAAAAACTGATGAATATAAGCCTTGAGGATGTGCGGGCCTTCCTGGCGATCGCCGAACTGGAAAGTTTCAGCCAGGCGGCGGATCGACTGGCCGTTTCGCAATCCGCGCTGACCCGCCGGATCCAGAAGATCGAAGAGCATCTGGGGGCCCGGATGTTCAACCGGTCGACGCGGCGGGTGGAACTGACCGTGGTCGGCCGGGAATTCCGGCCGCTGGCGCAGCGGATGATCGGCGAGTTCGAACGGTCGCTCGGGCAAATCGGCGATGTCATCCAGAAACGGCGCGGCCTCGTGACCGTCGCCAGCCTGATGACGGTCGCCTTCGGGTTGCTGCCGCTGGTCGCGGCGCGGTTCACCGCCGCCTATCCCGATATCCGGCTCCGGGTTCTGGACGCCACCGGACCGGAGATCGCCGAACATGTGCGGTCCGGCGAAGCGGAATTCGGCATCGACATGGAAGGCGAGCCGGACGGCCAGATCGCCTTCGAGCCCCTTGCCATCGAGCATTACGTTCTGGCCTGCCGGCCCGGCCATCCGCTGGCCGGCAACACGCCGTTGCCATGGTCGTCGATGCGCGATTACCCGGCAATCGTCCTCGGCCCGAACAGCGGGATCGGCCGCCAGTTGCGCGCTGCCATGCCGACGCTCGACTGGCAGTTCGAGATGCAGCACCTGAGCACGCTGATGGGCTTCCTCGGCACCGGGCTGGGGGTCGCGGTCATTCCCGCGCTGGCGGTGACGCTGATCAATCCGACCAACCTGGTCTACCGGCCGCTGGTCGATCCGGAAGTGAAACGGCGCATCGGCATCATCCGGCGGCCGGGGGCGACCCTGTCACCCGCGGCGCAGAGCCTGCGCGAATGTGTCGTCACGGAATTCGCCGCCTTCCGCAAGGCGCAGGGCCTTGCGTGGTAGCGTTTCGTCACAGGCTTTTCGGCAGGTAGCGCGCGAACCAGGCGGACATGAGCAGGATGGCACCCAGCACGACGAAGACCGCCTGCAGCGGCGCGAAGGACAGCACGGCGGTAAACAGCAGCGCCGGGATCAGCTGCGACGCCTCGATATAGGTCCGGAAGACCGAGGTCATTTCCGAGCGTTCGTAAATATGCACCGAGCGCAGGAACGGGATATTGCCCAGCGCATCCAGCGCCACGGCGCCGATCGCCGCCAGGAAGAACAGCACCGCCATCGCCATCGGCGGCAGTGGCACAACCCCGCCGACCAGCGACAGCGTGCCGGAGAACACCGCCGCGGCGATGATGATCGGCCGCACGCCGTGGCGGCGGCTCAAGCGGCCGAAAAAGGGCGCCGCAAACAGCATCGCCTGCCCGCCCGAGAGCATCATGGCGACGGTCGCGTCCGCGCCGCCATTGCGGATGATGTAGAGCGGCGGATAGACGAAAAAGGTCGTCCAGAACGTACTGCGCCCGAACGGGATGATCCAGGCCAGGCGCATGCGCGGCTGGCGCAGGAAACGGCCGATATACTGCCAGGGCATGGGCGGGCGGCGGGTCGCGGGCGCAACCGCCTGATGGTCCTGCAGCC
The DNA here is from genome assembly GCA_027619655.1 of Pseudomonadota bacterium. GTDB lineage: Bacteria > Pseudomonadota > Alphaproteobacteria > UBA8366 > MarineAlpha4-Bin1. The sequence goes on along the minus strand of JAQCHR010000055.1, from coordinate 1,193 downwards.
GCAGAACCCAGAAGAAGCCCAGGGACAGCGCCGCAAATGTGGCGCTGGGAATGCAGACGGCGGCCAGCCCGAAGGTCTTGTAGAGATAGATCCCGGCGGCCGGTCCGATACACCAGGCGATGCCGAGATAGGCCAGCCGCAGCGGTTCGGACGTCGAAAGCTCCTTCTTGCGGATGTAATCCAGGATATAGAGGTTCAGCGAGATATTGACGGCGACGACCGCGATTGCCCGGAACTGCAGCGCCGCGGTGAAGCTCGCCTCGGACGCCAGCAGCATCATCATCGGCGCGATCATCATGCAGCCGACGCCGATCGAAAAGACCCATTTCCGCCGCAGCCGCCGCAGCACCAGCGGCACCAGGAAGCTGACGCCGAGCGCGACCGCGCCGACGACCGTGTACAGCATGCTGATGGCCTGCGCGTCCTGGATCAGGCGCTCCGCCTCGAACGGCAGGACCCCCGCGATCAGTGCGCGGGAAAACGCCTCCACCGCATTAAGGGCGCCAAAGACGCGGGCGCCGGGCCGGTCCACGACCCGCAGCCACATCGGAAACCTGACTTCCACAGCAATTTCCCCCGCGACGACATGACGGGGGCGGCGATGCCGCCCGTGTCCTGATTACCCGATAGTCGCCGATATGTCTCATACCGGAGGGCGACCCGAACGGATTTTATCGAAACCCTCCGACGTGAAAACCGTCGCGTGGCGGCTATTTTCGCATCGGTCCGATATAGCTTCGCGCGACGACAACGTTATCGACAAACACCGTGTGATCGCGCGGCGCGGGTTTTGTGCCGCCGTGATAGACATCCATCCACAGCGTTTCGATCTTGAGATTCGGCGTCGTCCGGAATCGGAGGCCTGTTTTCTCGTATGCCAGTCGACCGTCGACCCATGATCGAAAAACACCGTTCGATTTGCCGACCTCGTTCAGTTTCACGTATTGTTCGATACAGTACCATCGGTTGTTTTCCAGCGTTCCCAGGCCGCTGTTGTTCCACATCCACGCTTCGCCGTAGGACCCCTTCATATCGGCGTGATAGGCGTAGGAGCCGATCGGGTTCTTGCCGACCAGCGGACTGCCTTCGCCGACGCTGAGCTTGAAATGACCGCGCATCGACCAGCCATTCGTGCCGTCCACCCGGCGCCCGCCCCAGCCCGCCTTGCCATAGGTCCCGGCGAGCCCCGGCAG
>JAQCHR010000054.1 GCA_027619655.1 Pseudomonadota bacterium | reverse complement strand
GCTTCGAGTCTTCCAGGTCCGGCTGCGGTGGGTGGTAGTGCAGCGGGTCGACTTCGTACATGCCGTGGTCGTCGCCATGGTGGTGATCGTGATGGTCGTGGTCGTGGTCGTCATGCATGATCCGAACCCTCCGCCGGCACAAGCCAGTGCTCGTAGATTTCGATTTCGCATTTGTCCTGCGCCGGGCCGTCATAGCCGGGCCACAGGTCGGTCTGCGCGAAACGCACCCGGTACATCGGCGTCAGCGGCCCTTCATAGGCGCCATAGGCCAGTTCCTCGGGATTCCGGAAATCGCCGCAATAGCGCACGATCGTGCCGGACTTGCCCCGGCAGTAGAACGGCGTACGGCAATGTCCAGGCGGAAAGGCAGTCCGCACACGGACGGCATCGCCGGTATTGTAGCGCGCGCTCATAGCGGCTTGTTGTCCTGCCGCGCCTCGATCTCGGCCATCTTGCGGCCCAGCTCATCGACGGTGAACACCCTTTTTTCCAGCATGTTGTTGGTAACCGACGCGATCCAGCGTTCGTAATAGCTGTAGCGTTCATAGGCATCGGCGCCCAGATCCTCGATCCCGCGCCGCATCTCGTCGGTCGTCAGCAGCCGGCGCTTGCTGTCCGAGAGCAGCGCCTTGATCGCGTCGACCCGCTTTTCCCAGGGTTCCAGACTATGCCCCGCCTGCGAGACCGGCTCCGTCTCCGGAACCCCGCCCATATCGTGATGCCGCCGCCTGTCCGTCATGTCGCAAATCCTCCGGCGCGTAGTATGAATCGGGATGGTTTGCCGTGCAAGGCATAGAGCGCGGCGACCCGGGACGGCTAACCCGCTTCGGCAAGCTTCTGAACAGCGACATAATCCGTTTTCCCGGTGCCCAGCACCGGCACGGATTCGACCTTCCTGATGGTTCGCGGCACCATGATTTCGGCGATGCCCTGCTCGCGGCCTGCTGCGGTCAGGGCGGCGGCGTCCGCGTCCGGGCAATCGGTGACCAGCACGATCTGTTCGCCCTTGCGCGGGTCGGGCAGGGTCACGACAGCGTGGGCATGGCCCGGCCAGACCGCGCTGGCCAGCGCCTCCGCCGCGCCGAGCGACACCATTTCGCCGGCAATCTTGGCGAAGCGCTTCATGCGCCCGGCGATCTTCACAAACCCCTCATCGTCGATTTCGAAGATGTCGCCCGTATCGTACCAACCTTCGGGAACGGGTTCGAGCACGCCAGGGTTCTCCGCCCGCAGATAGCCCCGCATGACGTTAGGACCGGCTACCAGCAGCCGGCCGCCGGCCTCAATGCCGGGCACCGATTCCAGGCGATGGCGGATTCCCGGCAGCAGCCGGCCGACCGTCCCGGCGCGGAAATGCATCGGCGTGTTGGTAGCCAGCGCCGGCGCGGTCTCGGTCGCGCCATAGCCTTCCAGGATGCGCAGCCCGAACCGGTCCGCCCAGGTATCCCTGGTTTGCGGTTTGACCTTCTCCGCGCCCGCGAAGACGTGCCGGATGCTATAGAAATCATAGGCATGGGCGACGCGGGCATAGCCCGACAGGAAGGTATCGGTGCCGAACATGATGGTCGCGTTCATGTCATAGGCCAGCGCCGGGACAACCCGGTAATGCAGCGGCGACGGATACAGGAAGGTATGGATGCCGAACAGCACCGGCAGGATCGTGCCGCCCGTCAGCCCGAAGGAATGAAACACCGGCAGGGCGTTCAGCACGCGGTCGGACGCGTTGAAATCGACCCGCGCCGCCAGTTGGTAGCAGTTCGACAGGATATTGGCGTGCGACAGCACGACCCCCTTGGGCGTTCCCTCAGAGCCTGAGGTGAACAGCACCGCTGCCGGGTCCTGCGGCGATGCGGGCGACGCACGCCAACGGGCGAGGCGTGCCGCCAGGAATGCAAGCAGCCTGGCGCCGGGGCCGATTTCGCCGCGAATGTCCTCCAGCCAGATCAGGTTGTGGTTCTTTTCCAGCGCCGCGACCGTGTCACCGAGCTTGGCCAGTTCCACGAAGCGGCGGGAGATGACGATGCTGCGCAGTTCGGCGGCCTTGCAGGCGGCCAGCAGGTTCGCCGCGCCGGCCGAATAGTTCAGCATCGCCGGCACCCGGCCATAGGCCTGCAGGCCGAAGAACGTTGCCAGCACACCGAGCGAATTCGGCAGGAACACGCCGACCCGTTCGTGCGGCCGGGTTTCCGCAGCCAGCCGACGGCCCAGCGCCAGCGCCGCGGTAATCAACCCGTTATAGGTCATGGGCTTGCGGGCGGTGTCCTCGGCAATCGTGGCGCCGCCGCCATAGATTCCGCGGGCGTCGACCAGCGCGTCGAACAGTGTCTGGTCCTGCGGGCGGGTTTCGAAGATCAGGTCCGACAGTTCGTCGTAGAGTTTCAGCCCTATCTGTTTCCGGCGGTCGCGCCCGGTGATGCCATCGGCTACATCGATCTTGCGCGGAGGCAGGAACGTCAGGGTGATCTTCGGGAACCAGCGCAGCCGCACCTTGCCCCGCAGGCGGGAGAACGGCGTGAATTGCGCCCCGTCGATCCGCACGGGCAGGATTTCCGCATCCGCCTTGTCGGCGATCATGCCGGGCCCTTCATGCACCTTCATCAGGGCGCCGGTCACGGTGATCCGCCCTTCGGGGAAGATCACGCAGTGCCGACCTTCGGCGACCGCTTTCACCATGGTCTTGATGGCCAGCGGATTGGTCGGGTCGACCGGCAGCGCATCGAAGAACCGCAGGAACGGCTTCAGCCACCAGCGCTCCGCGATCTGGGTATTGACCGCGAAGGTCGGCCGGCCGGGCAGGAAGGCAGCGAGCAGGGCGGCATCCAGGAAGGAAACGTGGTTGGCGACGATCACGGCGCGGGGACCGAGCGCCGCGACATTTTCCGCGCCCCGGATTTCGACCCGGTAGGCGCGGCGCAGGATCCAGCCCAGGCATGCCTTCAGCAGGACATCGGGCAGCAGCCCGCAGATATAGACCACGACAACAAAATTGGCGCAGGCGACGATCAGGAACAGGGCCGGCACCGACAGGCCCGCCGCCAGCAGCGCCGCCGCGATCAGCGATCCGCCGACCATGAACAGCGCGTTGATAATATTGTTCGCGGCGACCATGCGGGACCGTTCGGCCTGGTCGCTGCGGGTCTGCACCATCGCGTAGAGCGGCACGATATACAGCCCGCCGGACACCGATACCAGCAGCAGGTCGGCCAGAATCCACCAGTTTGCGGCATGCGCGACGAAAGCGGCCGCATTCATCAGCGTATCCGGCGGCGTCACCCCGGCGACGGCGCCGTACAGGTCCAGCATGAAGACGGAGATGCCAAGCGCGCCGAGCGGCGCGTAGCGCGCGTTGATTTGCCCCTTCAGCAGCCGGTTGCACAGCAGCGAACCGAGGCCGATGCCGACCGAGAAGACCGTCAGGAACAGGGTAACCACCGTCGCGTCGCCGCCCAGGACGTCGCGCGCCAGCGCCGGGAATTGCGCCAGGAAGGTCGCGCCGACGAGCCAGAACCAGGAAATGCCGAGGATCGACAGGAAGACCGACCGCTGTTCGGCGGACCGGGCGACGATGCGCCAGGTTTCCGACAGGAAGTTTGCGGTGATCCGCAGCGCCGGGTCCGCGGGCGCCGCAACCGGGATATAGCGGCTGCCGCCCCATCCGAACACCGCGAGCGTCAGGACCGTTGCGGCGATCCAGGCAATGCCGTTGACCTGCAGCACCAGCAGTCCGCCGATGACCGTCCCGACCAGGATGGCGAGGAAGGTGCCGGCCTGGATCAGCGCATTGCCGGCAATCAGTTCGTCTTTCGCCAGGTGATCGGGCAGGATCGCGTATTTCAGCGGGCCGAAGAAGGCCGACTGGCTGCCCATCAGGAACAGCACGCCGAGCAGGAACCAGGTGTCCCCGGCGAACAGGGCGGCGACCGCCAGGCCCATGATCGCGATTTCCGCCAGCTTGATCCGGCGGATCAGCGCCGATTTTTCGAACTTGTCGGCGATCTGCCCCGCGGTGGCCGAGAACAGGAAGAACGGCAGGATGAAGATGCCGGCCGCGATGGTAACGAGGATCTGCCCGTTCAGCCCGGCCTGTTCGGCGACGCGGTACAGCAGCAGGATGACCAGCGCGTTCTTGAACACGTTGTCGTTCATCGCGCCCAGGAACTGGGTGACGAACAGTGGCAGGAACCGCCGGGTTTTCAGGAGATGCGCAACACCGGTATCCGCCATGTCATTCTCCTGCCGCACGGGGGTTTGCCTGCCGCACCCGCAGCCCGGCGACGTAGTTTTCGACCAGTGAATTCGCCATGTCTGCAACCGACTGCGCCGAGATGATCGGCAGCTTTCCGGTTTCGCCGAGCGAGCAGATGCCGTGCAGCGACGCCCAGAGGACCCGCGCCGCCTGTGCGCAACCGGCCGCGTCATCGTCGGGAAACAGGGGGCGCAGCGCGGATTCCAGCACGCCCAGCACCCGCGCGACCTTTGCCAGGTACCAGTCCGGCAGCGGCGCGGAATCGCCCGGGCGGCGGTGTTCGAACAAGGCGCCCCAGAGATGTCCCTTTTCCGTCAGGAACCGCAGATAGGCCGCCAGCATCGCCGCCAGGTCGCTGTCCGGGCTTTTGCCGGTGACCGTGGGCGCCAGTTCATCGTGCAGCATGTCCAGCGTCGCGCCGTTCACATGCACGACCAGCATGTCGAGATTGTCGAACAGGTTATACAGCGTCCCGACCGCATAGCCGATATCGTCGGCCACGCTGCGCGCCGTCAGCGCCGGCAGGCCGCCCGATTCGAGCCGCCGCTGCGCGGCTGCCAGCGCCATCCGCCTGATTTCATCCCGGCTGTGATCCGATCGACGCCCCATGCGGCATCCCCTTTCCTGACAGAACCCTTTTCACCTTAATTGAACATAGTTCATTTTTTGACCTGAAACAAGACCCCGTCGCAAAACACCGTCGCAATCCGGTTCAGGCGAGGGGAATCATGCAGTGCTTGCGGTAGGCCGGGCGTTCGGTCAGGCGCTGGTACCAGGCGTCGAAATTCGGCATGGCGGGGCGATCCTTGACCAGCATCATCCAGCGATGCGCCTGGGGACCGAGCGGGATATCCCCCATGGTGAAATCCTTCCCGGCAATGAAGTCCCGCCCTTCCAGGTGCCGGTCCAGCATCGACCAGATGCGGATGCCTTCCCGGATCGCACCGTTGATCTGCTCCATGTCACGGTCTTCGGGCTTCGTCCGCACCAGTCCCCAGAACACATGGCGCATGAAGGGATTGACCGCATTCAGCTTCCAGTCCATCCAGGCATCCGCCGTGGCGCGGGCCTGCAGGTCTTCGGGAAAAAGCGCGCCATAGGAATGCTTGGCGCAAAGGTGGCGGGTGATCGCGTTCGATTCGAACAGGGTGAAATCCCCATCGACCAGAGTCGGCACCAGCCCCATCGGGTTCATCGCCCGGTATGCCGGATCGTCATTGCCGCCGAAGGAGCCGCCCCAATCAATTTGTTCGTATTCGAGGCCGATTTCATCCGCCGCCCAGAGCGGCTTCATGACATTGCCGGAAGTGATCCGGCCGATGATTTTCAGCATATCTCTCGCTCCCCCGCGCCGGGTCCTACGACGCGCTGATATCGATGATCCGGTTGCGGCCGAATCCGACGGAATCGCCGCAGGCCAGGATTTCCTCCCAGGTATTGTCGTCGATCGGCACGCCATTGGCTTCGCGTTCCGCCTTGCGGATGCGCTCCGGGTCGCCGGGGACCAGCACCGGCTTCGCCGGGTCGATCGGCTTTGACGCTTTGATATACGCCATGGTGGCGTTGAGTTCCGAGGTGAAGAATTCGTTGTCGATCAGCTTGGCGGGATCGATGATGATGCTCAGCATGCTGTTCAGGATCGCATCGCGCGGCTGGTTGGTTTCCGGCCGCATCGTGTGGCCGCCGCACAGCACGCCGGCCAGCAGTTCGTTCATCAGCGCCAGCCCGCCGCCCTTGTGGCCGCCAAACGGCAGCGCCGCGCCGAAGGGCGCATTGTACATCACGTTCGGGTCGGTGGTTTCCTTGCCGTCCGCGTCGATCAGCGTGCCGGGTGCGACCTGTTCGCCCTTGTTCTTCGCCACCCGGACCTTGCCCATCGCGACAACGCTGGTCGCCATGTCGAGGATGGTCATCGGGTTTTCATCCGTTGCCGGCAGACCGATCGTGTAAGGGTTGGTGGAGTATTTCGGCTCGCGCGCGCCATAGGGGGCGACATGCGGCTTGTGCCCCACCACGTTGGTGTGGTGCATCGACACGAAACCCTGTTCGGCGCAGCGCTCCGCCCAGGCGCCGATGCGCCCCAGATGGAAGGAGCGCCGGGTCGCCACGATGGCGCAGCCATGCTGGCGCGCCCGCTCGATGCCGAAATCCATGGCCTCGCCGCCGATGACCTGGCCCAGGCCGGCCTGCCCGTCGACGACGATCAGCGCGCCGTTGTCGACGATGATCTTGGCATGGGCGTTCAGCTTCGCCTCGCCTTCTTTGGCGCAGGAAACATAGCGATGCAGCATGCCGACGCCGTGGCTGTCATGGCCCATCAGGTTGGCCGTCACCAGATTGTCGGCGACCAGCTTGGGCTCGTCCCCCGTGCTGCCCGCATGGGTGCAGATTTCGGCAATGATGGTGCGCAGCTTGTTATGGTCGATCGTTACGGTCATTCGCTTTTCACTTTCAGGCTGGAGCGGGGATCGGTTGCGGGGGCGCCGCAAACATGCGAACCCGGCAACAGCAAAAATCAATACCGGAAATTAATTGGCCGGGGCCGCGCCGTCCAGTGCCATACACGGGGCTTCTGTCAGCACGACAGCGTCAGTGGGCTTCGTCCCAGTTGTCACCAAATCCCGCATCGACCACCAGCGGCACCTTGAGCGCCAGCCCCGGCTCGGTCGCCTTCTCCATCACCGCGCCGACGATCTTCGCCGTTTCGTCCATCTGCGCTTCCGGCACCTCGAACAGCAATTCGTCATGCACCTGCAGCAGCATCAGCGCGTCCAGCTTCGCCGCCTGCAGGGCCGCCGGCACCCGGATCATGGCGCGCTTGATGATATCGGCGGCGGAGCCCTGCACCGGCGCGTTGATCGCCTGGCGTTCGGCGTAGTTGCGGCGCATCGGGTTCTTGTCGTTGATCATCGGCAGGTGGATGCGGCGGCCGAACAGGGTCGTCACATAGCCGTGGGCGCGGCATTCCTCCCGTGCGGCTTCCATGTAGTCCCTGATGCCGGGGAAGCGTTCGAAATACGCCTCGATATAGGATTTCGCCTCGCCCTGCGGGATCGACAGCTGCCGCGCCAGCCCGAAGGGGCTGATGCCGTAGATGATGCCGAAATTGATCGCCTTGGCGTTGCGGCGGACAATCGGGTCCATGCCCTCGATGGGCACGCCGAACATCTCGCTCGCGGTCATCGCGTGGATGTCCAGCCCGTCGCGGAAGGCCTGCACCAGCGTTTCAATGCCCGCGATATGCGCCAGCACCCGCAATTCGATCTGGCTGTAATCCAGCGAAAGCAGTTTCCGGCCGGGCGCGGCGATGAAGGTCTGGCGGATACGGCGGCCTTCCTCGGTCCGGATCGGGATATTCTGCAGGTTCGGGTCGGTCGAGGACATGCGCCCGGTCTGCGCCCCGGTCATCGCGTAGGAGGTATGGATTCGCCCGGTTTCGGGATTGATCTGCTCGACCAGCGAATCCGCATAGGTGCTTTTCAGCTTCGACAATTGCCGCCAGCTGACGATCCGCACCGGCAGGTCATGGCCTTCGGCGGCGAGATCCTCCAGCACGCGGGCATCGGTGCTGTAGGCGCCGGTCTTGGTCTTCTTGCCGCCGGGCAGCGACATCTTATCGAACAGGATCTCGCCAAGCTGCTTGGGCGAGCCGATATTGAATTTTTCCCCGGCCAGTTCGTGGATTTCGATTTCCAGCGCCGCCATGCGGGTCGCGAAGTCGCGGCTGAGCCCGCGCAGCGCCTCCGGGTCGACCAGCACGCCCTCGCGCTCCATCTTCGACACCACCGGCACCAGCGGCCGCTCGATGGTTTCGTAAAGCGTGGTCATGCGGTCCTCGATCAGCCGCGGCTTCAGCATCCGGTGCAGCTGCAGGGTGATATCCGCATCCTCGGCGGCGTAATCGCAGGCGGCCTTCAGCGGCACATAGTCGAAGGTGATCTGGTTGCGGCCGCTGCCGGCAACATCCTTGAAGGCTATGCAGGTATGGCCGAGATGCAGTTCCGCCAGTTCGTCCATGCCGTGCCCGTGCACCCCGCCATCCAGCACGAAGGACAGCAGCATCGTGTCATCGACCGGCGTGATATCGATCCCGTAGCGCAGCAGCAGCAGCGCGTCGTATTTGATGTTGTGCCCGATCTTCAGGACCGACGGGTCCTCCAGCATCGGCTTGAGCAGTTCGATCGCCCGGTCGCGCGGAATCTGGACCGGCGCTTCCTCGCCGGCGCTGCCGCCGCCATCGCCCAGGTCGAACGCACCCTGTTCCTTCGCCGATATATGCGCCAGCGGCACGTAGCACGCGCTGCCCGGCGCGACCGACATCGACACCCCGACCAGTTCGGCGCGGATCGCGTCCAGCCCGGTGGTTTCGGTATCGAAGGCGACCTGCCCTTCCCTGACCGCCGCCGCGATCCAGCGCGACAGCGCGGCTTCGTCCTGCACCAGTTCGTATGCGGCTTCGGCTTTCGGCGCGGCCACCGTGGACGGCGCCGCACCATGCCGGCTTTCGATCCGCGCGACCACCGATTTGAACCCCTGTTCACGCAGGAAGGCGGTGACCCGGTCCACATCGAGGTCCTGCAGCGCGAAACTGTCCAGGTCGCGATCGACCGGCACATCGTTCTTCAACTGCACAAGCCGGCGGCTGATCCGCGCCTGTTCGGCGAATTCGATCAGGTTTTCCCGGCGCTTGGTCTGCTTGATCTCCGGTGCCCGCGCCAGCAGCGTTTCAAGGTCGCCGTACTCCAGGATCAGCTGCGCCGCCGTCTTGATACCGATGCCGGGCACACCCGGCACGTTGTCCACCGAATCGCCCGACAGCGCCTGCACCTCGACCACCTTGTCCGGGCCGACGCCAAACTTCGCCACCACGCCCTCCGGGCCGATTTCCACGTTCTTCATCGTATCCAGCATGGTCACCTTGTCGGTGACGAGCTGCATCAGGTCCTTGTCGGAGGACACGATGGTGACATCGGCGCCGCGCTCCCGCGCCAGCCGGGCATAGGTCGCGATCAGGTCGTCCGCCTCATAACCGTCCATCTGCACCGACGGCACGTTGAACGCCTCGACCAGCGCCTTTATCAGGTCGAACTGCGGCACAAGGTCTTCCGGCGGCGGCGGCCGCTGCGCCTTGTAGGCGGGGTAGATATCGCTGCGGAAGGTCTTGCGCGCGGCATCGAAGATCACCGCGATATGGTCCGCGTCCGTATCCTCCATCAGCTTCATCAGCATGTTGGTGAAGCCGTAGACCGCATTGACCGGCGTGCCGTCGGGACGGGTCATTGGCGGCAGCGCATGGAAGGCGCGGAAGATGAAGCCGGAACCGTCGATCAGAAAGACATGCTTCGGTGCAGTGGCGGCCTCACTCATCTATCCGCCACCGCGGTCGCTTTTCTGCCGGACGTCATCAATGCGCGGCCGATCGCTTCGCGCCGGGTTTCAGCGTAAACCGCTTGTCGCAATAGGGGCATTCGACGAATCCCGCCGCGCCGATGACCAGAAAGACCTTCGGGTGCCCGGCGGCGCCGCCGCCCCCGTCACAGCTCACCTGCGAAATCTCGACTTCTACGGTTTCCGGCGCGTCCATTCGGGCGATTCCCCCTGTTTCATCAACTTCATACAAGGCCTTCGCAATTGACCTTGCCAGTTTTTCGATGATACCCAAGGTGACGGAACAATCAAAGCCATTCGCACATGTCCGCTATACGGTCCAGATTGCACAAGGCACGCCGCCAGACCCGCGCGGTTTCGTGGATTTTCGGCCTGTGCATGATGGCGCTCGGCGCCTGTGCGCCTCGTATTGCACCGATGGGCACCACATCACAGACCCCGGCCCTGGCCGAAGACCATATCCAGGCGACGGACGGCGCGCGCCTGCCGCTGCGGTTCTGGCCGGCGACCGATTCCAACCCGAAGGCGGTGATCCTGGCGCTGCACGGCTTCAACGATTATTCGAAGAGTTTCGAGGAACCCGCCGCCGCCTGGAATGCGGCGGGGATATCGGTCTATGCCTATGACCAGCGCGGCTTCGGCGAATCGCCACATCGCGGGATGTGGGGCGGTATTGAGGCGATGACCGGCGACCTGATCGACACCAGCCGGCTGTTGCGCCGGCGCTATCCGGGAACGCCGCTCTATCTGCTCGGCGAAAGCATGGGCGGCGCGGTCATTCTCGCATCCTACGCCAGGGGCAATCGACCCGAGGCCGACGGCGTCGTCCTGTCCGCCCCCGCGGTGTGGTCGCGCAACCACATGCCGGCCTACCAGCGCGCGGCGCTATGGCTGGGCGCGCACACCATGCCCTGGATGACGCTGTCCGGGCGGGGGCTGAAGATCAAGCCCTCGGACAATATCGAGATGCTGCGCGAACTGGGCCGCGACCCGCTGGTGATCAAGGCGACGCGGATCGACGCGCTGTGGGGGCTGACCGACCTGATGGACCAGGCGCTGGCAGCGGCGCCGGCGCTGGATACGCGGGCGCTGATTCTCTACGGCAAGACGGAGGACCTGATCCCCGACGCGGCGCAGCGCGACCTGCTGGCGGTGCTGCCGGCCAACGGGCTGTGGCGGCATACGGAATACGCGACCGGCTACCACATGCTGCTGCGCGACCTGAACGCGGCGGTCGTGCTGCGCGACATCACCGACTGGGCGCTGGCCGCCCCCGAGGCCCCGGTCGAGGACGGCACCGCCATCGCCGAACGCCCCGGCGGCGCAACGCGGCCATAACCGCCCGATTCCGGCGCTGCGGGACAAAAGGCGAAAACCCTATGGCGTCCGCCGCCAAGCTGTCCTATACATGGCCCCGGCAAAGCGCCAGTAGCTCAGCTGGATAGAGTGTCGCCCTCCGAAGGCGAAGGTCAGGGGTTCGAATCCCTTCTGGCGCGCCATTTTCCCAAAAAAGAATCTTTCGGCCCGCGCTGTCGATCCATAGACTTGCGCCACCGCGCCGGGGCATATGTATCCGCCCGCCTCAATTCAGGAGCCTTCCCATGATCATCAATCACCGCACCTACACCGTCACTCCCCGCAGGTTGGGGGCCTATCTGAAGCTGGTGGAGGAACTGGCGCTGCCGGTCATGCTGCGGCACGGGTTCGAGCTTGCCGGCTATTACGTCACCATGCACGGGCCGCTGAACCAGGTCGTCCATCTCTGGAAATATGACAGCCTGGCCGACCTGGAGCGGAAGCGGGCCGCCCGCGATGCGGATCCGTCCTGGGCCGATTACCTGTCGCGGACCGAAGGCATGGTGCAGTCGCAGGAAGACCGGATTCTGGCGCCGACCGCGTTTTCGCCCGACTTCGGCGGACGCTGAATCTTCCGCGTATCCGGGCCATCACAACAAACGAACAGGGCGGACCGGTGTGGTCCGCCCTGCGCGCATTCGGAACAAAATGCCCCGGCTTTATTTGAGGTCGAAGCGGTCCGCGCGCATGACCTTGTCCCAGGCCTTGACGAAGTCGCGCACGAATTTCGCCTGCGCGTCGGCGGTGCCGTAGACTTCCGACAGCGCCCGGAGCTGCGAATTCGATCCGAAGACGAGATCGACCCGGGTGCCGGTCCATTTCACTTCGCCCGTGGCGCGGTCACGCCCTTCGAACACGTCGCCTTCACCCGAAACCGGCTTCCACACCGTGCCGATATCGAGCAGGTTCACGAAGAAATCATTCGTGAGCGTCTCCGGCCGTTTCGTGAGGACGCCATGCGGCGACTGGCCGGTATTGGCGTTCAGCGCCCGCATCCCGCCGACCAGTGCCGTCATTTCCGGCGCGGTCAGGGTCAGCAGTTGTGCCCGATCGACCAGCAATTCCTCCGCCGGAACCGAATAGGCCGCCTTCTGGAAGTTACGGAACCCGTCCGCGACGGGTTCGAGCACGGCGAAGCTTTCCACATCGGTCTGCGCCTGCGAGGCATCCGTGCGGCCCGGCGCGAAGGGCACCGTGATGTCCTGCCCGGCACTCTTCGCCGCCTGTTCGACCGCAGCGCAGCCGCCCAGGACGATCAGATCGGCCAGCGAAACACACTTGCCGCCGGTCTGGGCGTCGTTG
>JAQCHR010000053.1 GCA_027619655.1 Pseudomonadota bacterium | reverse complement strand
ACGAGTAGAATCAACACTGTGCCACCAGTCCACAAAATTAAACCGGACAGCAGTGGGCTCGACCCGAGCATCCAGGAACGCAAGCGCTGGCAACCGCTGCTGTCGTCAGTCGCCAGCTTTTACGGGCCCGGCATGGATACTCGGGTCAGGCCCGAGTAGGACGCGAAATAGAGGGAAACCTCAGGCATTGACCGGTAACCGGAACATGCCATCATGGCCGTTATGTCGGAAACAATCTCCTCAATCGCTACGCCCGCCTGGTGGCGTGCCATGCCGTGGTGCGATGCGGCGGGCCGGTTTTCCTGGCTGAAGCTGGCGGTGCTGGTGCTGCTCTGCGTCCCGGCGGCGCTGGTGTCGGCCGATTTCATCGCCGGCGACCTTGGTCCCCGCCCGTTGAACGAAGCGGTGCACCGGATCGGCAACTGGGCATTGCGGCTGATTCTGCTCTCGCCCGCCGTCACCCCGGCGCGAAGCCTGCTGCGCTGGCCGCGCGTGGTGCAACTGCGCCGCATGACCGGCGTCGCCGCCTTCGCCTATGTCGCCGTGCATCTGGTGCTCTACGCGGCGGATGAAAAATACGACCTAATCAAGGTCGCGGTGGAAATCGCCATCCGCATTTACCTGGCCATCGGCTTTGTCGCGCTGTTGATCCTCGCCGCGCTGGCCGCGACCTCCACCGATGCCATGACCCGCCGCCTCGGCGGCCGCAAATGGCGCAACCTGCATCGCCTCGTCTATCTCGCGGCGCTGCTGTCGGTGATCCATTTCTTCATGCAGACCAAGGCGAATGTGAACGAGCCCTGGGTCATGGCCGGGCTGTTCGCCTGGCTGATGCTGTGGCGCGTGGCGAACTGGCGCGGCTGGGCGAACGGATGGTGGATGCCCGCCGCGCTGGCGGTCACCGCTGCCGTTCTGACGGCGCTGGGCGAGGCGGTCTACTATGCGATCAAGTTCAGCGCCCCGATGGAAAAGGTGCTGGCGATGAATTTTGAGACCTCAGGCGATTTGCGGCCGGCGGTGATTGTCGGCGCGATCTGCCTGGCGATCTCGGCAATAGGGTTGTTTCGGATGGCGCTGAAAGAACCGGCGAAATCGGCGCGTTAGGCCGCCGCATCCTCCCGCACCATCGAGGCACCCTTCTCGCCGATCATGATTGTCGGCGCGTTCGTGTTGCCGGTCGTCAGCACCGGCATGACCGAGGCGTCGATGACGCGCAATCCCTCAACCCCGCGCACCCGCAGGCGCGGGTCGGTGACGGCCATCGGGTCCTCGCCCATCTTGCAGGTGCCGACCGGGTGGTAGATCGTCGTGCCGATCGCCTGCGCCACCCGGCGCATCTCCTGCACGGTTTCGATAGGGCTGGCGGGCTGGGTTTCGCCGCTGCTGACCGCCGCCATCGCCGGGGCGGCCAGGATGCGGCGGGTCTGCTGCACGCCGGACAGCATGACCTGCACGTCGCTTTCCGCCGACAGGTAGTTGGGATGGATGACCGGCGGGGCGAGCGGGTCCGGGCTTTCGGCCATGATCGTGCCGCGGCTGTCCGGCCGCGCCGGGCAGACATTGACCGACATGCCGGGCTCGTGTTCCAGCACCCCGCTGGTCGCGGTATAGCTGCCGGGCGAGAACAGGAACTGCAGGTCCGGCACGTCCAGCCCCTCGCGGCTGCGGGCGAAGACATGGGCGGTGATCGCGCTGAAGGTCAGCGCTCCGTCCCCCTTCACGATCCAGCGCAGTACATGCGGCAGGTAGCGCGGGAAGCGCGCCAGCTGGTTCAGCGAAACCTCGCCCTTCACCCGGTGCTGGATGCGGGTGATGTAGTGGTCGGACAGGTTCGCGCCCACGCCGGGTGAATCCAGCACCACAGGGATGCCGAGCGATTGCAAATGCGCCGCCGGCCCGATCCCGGAAAGTTGCAGCAGATGCGGCGAGTTCACCGCGCCGCCGCAGAGCAACACCTCGCGCCCGGCGCGCAGGGTGCGTTCCCGCCCGCGCTGGCGAATGACGACGCCGGTGCATTTCGTGCCCTCGAACAGCAGCTTCGTCGCCACGGTTTCGGTTTCGATCCGCAGATTAGCCCGTCCCTTTGCCGCCGCCAGATAAGTCGCCGCCGTCGAGCCGCGCATGCGGCCCTTATGCGTCATCTGGGCATAGGCGACGCCGTCCTGGGTTCTGCCGTTGTAATCGGGGTTGAGGGGGAATCCGGCCTGTTGCGCCGCCTCGACGAATTTATGGGTCAGGGTCAGGATGGTGCGGTAGTCCTGCACCTGCAGCGGCCCGTCGTGCCCGCGAAAGTCGTCGTCGCCCGCGCCGTGATAGGTTTCCGATTTGCGGAAGAAGGGCAGTACGTCCTCATAGGACCAGCCGCGGCAGCCCCGCTGCGCCCAGCCGTCGAAATCGGCGGCGTTGCCGCGCACATAGACCATGCCGTTGATGGAGCTGGAGCCGCCCAGCACCTTGCCGCGTGGCCAGTAGATGCTGCGCCCGCCGCTGCCTTCTTCCGGCACGCTGCGGTAGTTCCAGTTGATCACCGGGTGGCGCAGCAGGGAACGCCCGCCCGCCGGGATGTGGATCATCGGGTTGGTGTCGCGCGGCCCGGCCTCCAGCAGCACGACGCGGCTGCCGCTGTCCTCGCTCAGCCGCGACGCAACCGTGCAGCCGGCCGACCCGGCGCCGATGACGATGTAGTCCGCATCCATGCTGCGGCCCTCCCGGATTGTTGCGGGACCGGTCGTGTCAGACCGGGTCCAGCGGCACGTTCAGCCTGCTGTCGCCGCCGATGATGCCGCCCCGGTCGCCGATATCCAGCTTGAGGTAGCGTTCCTCGAAACTGTCCGGCAGCGGGCGGCCGTCCGGCGGGCAGAGCCACAGCCGCAGCAGGTGGCGCTTGCGCTCCACTTCCGGCCAGTCCTCGAAATCCTCCCGCGCGTGCAGGATCTGGTGGTTGTGCAGCATTTGCACGTCGCCCGGCTCGAAGGCCATGTCGAGGCGGAATTCCTTGCTTTCGACCAGGCTGTCGAACAGGTCCAGCGCCGCGACCTGCCGGTCCGTCACCGCCGGCAGTTCCGGGAAGCGCGAGCAGGATTCGATATAGTCGCGGGCGTAGATCGCCGACAACAGCCCCGCATGGTAATGGAACGCCGCCATCGGGTAGTAGTCCCTGCGGCCCGGCGGCACCTCGCCGCGCCGGTCGCGCCAGAACGGGCGGTACAGTTCCGCCAGCAGGTCCGGGGCGCGCCGGTACATTTCGTCATGCACCGCGACGGAACTGCAGATCGAGCTGCCGCCGCCGGATTTCGATTTCTGCAGGCAGAGCAGACTGACGAAATCGGTGGAATCGGTATGGAAGCGCTGACGGATGCGGGTCTGGTAGATGCGGCTGGTGGCCGGCTTCTTCATCGCGTCGTAGCGCGACCCCAGGTCGCAGACATGGCCCAGCAGCTGCCCCTTGCCGTTCTGCGAGCGCGGCGTGCCGAAATGCGCGCCCAGCCCCCAGTAGACCCGGGCCGATTCCTCCATCGTGTAGTCGCGCACCGGAATGCCGCGGATGAGGAAGAATCCGCGCCCGTGCAGCAGCTCCCGGCGCATGTCGTCGAAGATCGGACCCAGCACCGGCAGCGGAAAATCGTCCTTGCCGATATCGATGATGTCGCGCCCGCGCGACTGCCGCATGGCGCTGTCCAGTTCCGCGATTTCGGCGGCGGACAGCGTGTAGGTCCATTCTTCCGGCCGCTGGCGCAGGGCTGATCCGCGCCACGCGCCGGGGCCGCCGACGGGGCCGGGCGCCATTTCCGGGGTCATGCCGGGCAGGGTTTCGGGCGAATCCAGTTCGGCGGTATGGGCCATGGTCGATCCTCGAATTCGTGAAAGCGAATACGGAAAGCTTATGGCGCGGGCGCCATATTGGCAATATCTGTCGCCGGTGCCCGAAGGGCGCGCGGGGCTTGCCCATGGACAGGGGGGCGTTGCTCGAATATCTGTGTGGCGTGGAAATAGTCAGGCCGTACATATGGATATCCCGAAATACAATAAATTCAGCCGCGCCGAATGGGCGGCGCTGCGGTTCAACACACCGCTGACCCTGTCCGAATCCGAACTGACGGCGCTGCGCGGGCTGGGCGATGTGCTGTCCGTGCCCGAGGCGGTGGACATCTACCTGCCGCTGTCGCGCCTGCTGAACCTGCATGTGCGCGCAGCCAGGCAGCTCGGCTCGGTCAAGGACGAGTTCCTCGGCCGCTTCGTCAGCCCGCCGCCCTATGTGATCGCCATCGGCGGCAGCGTCGCGGTCGGCAAGAGCACCCTGTCCCGCGTGCTGCGCGCGATGCTGTCGCGCTGGCCGGACCATCCGCGTGTCGACCTGGTGACGACCGACGGCTTCCTGCGCCCGAACGCCTGGCTGCAGGAAAACGGCCTGATGCAGCGCAAGGGCTTCCCCGAAAGCTACGACATGCGCACCATGGTCGAGTTCCTGGCGCGGGTGAAGGCGGGCGACGAAACGGCCGCGGCGCCGGTCTACTCGCACGAAACCTACGACATCGTCCCGGGTGAGCGGGTGGCGGTCAACCGCCCCGATATCCTCATCTTCGAGGGGCTGAACGTGCTCCAGGCCGGCCATGTCGGCAGCACCGGGTCGCGCAGCCCGGCGGTCATCCTGTCCGATTTCTTCGACTTTTCCATCTACCTGGACGCCGAGGAATCATCGATCGAAAGCTGGTATGTCGAGCGCTTCCTGCTGCTGCAGCACCTCGCCTTCCAGCAGCCGAAATCCTATTTCCACCACTACGCGAAGCTGTCCCCGGAGGAGGCCCGCGAGGTGGCGCTGCAGATCTGGCGCGAGGTCAACCAGGTGAACCTGCGCGAGAACATCCTGCCGACCCGCGAACGCGCCCATCTGGTGCTGCGCAAGCAGGCGGATCACGTGATCGCCGAAATCCTGCTGCGCCAGCGCTGACGGCGCACTGACCGGGCGCCGGCCCGCCGGATCCTCTGCCGCCTGATCCCTACCGCCCGACCGCGTAGCCCTGCATGCCGCGCGGATTGGCCGCCGCCTTCAGCATCCCGTCCAGCTGCGCCGCGGCGCAGAGCCGCCCTTCCGACCAGTCCTCGCCGACATCGACCCGGTGGCCGCGCCGCCGCAGCTCGTCGATGGTCGATTGCGGGAAGCGGCCTTCCAGCACCAGCTTGCCCGGCTGCGCGCCGCGCGGATAGAAGGAGCTGGGGAAATGCTCGCTGTGCCAGCTGGGCGCGTCGATGGCTTCCTGCAGGTTCATGCCGAAATGCGCGTGGCGCAGGAAGAAGCTGCCCTGCCACTGGTCCTGCTGGTCGCCGCCCGGCGTGCCGAACGCCATGTAGGGCTTGCCGTCGCGCAGCGCCATGGAGGGTGACAGCGTCGTGCGCGGGCGCTTGCCCGGTTGCAGGGTCGCGGGCCGGTCTTCCTCCAGCCAGAACATTTGCGCCCGGCTGTTCAGGCACAGGCCCAGTTCGGGAATGATGGGCGAACTCTGCAGCCAGCCGCCGCTCGGCATCGCCGCGACCATGTTGCCGTGCCTGTCGATCACGTCGATATGGCAGGTGTCGCCCGCGACCAGCCCCTGCTTGCCGACGGTCGGTTCGCCGATCCCCGCGCCGCCCCTGTTGGCCTGCGCCGCGCGGACGTGGAATTCGTAATCCACCGCGCC
The DNA here is from genome assembly GCA_027619655.1 of Pseudomonadota bacterium. Taxonomy (GTDB): domain Bacteria; phylum Pseudomonadota; class Alphaproteobacteria; order UBA8366; genus MarineAlpha4-Bin1. The sequence continues at coordinate 6,751 of JAQCHR010000053.1, read as the reverse complement.
GCCGTAACCCGCGACCGTGCCCGGATGGAAGCCGAGCGAGGCGGAATCCATGTCGATCAGCTTGCGGCGTTCGTCGTTATAGGCTTTCGACAGCAGCGTCTCCATCGGCACGTCGACGAAGTTCGGGTCGCCGTAGAAGGCCTCGCGGTCGGCATAGGCCAGCTTCACCGCCTCCACCACCAGATGCACGAAATCCGGGCCGGTCGGGTCCATCGCCGAAATGCCGTAGCCTTGCAGCAGCGCCAACTGTTGCAGCATGGCGGGACCCTGTCCCCAGGGGCCAGTCTTCATCACAGTGAAATCGCCGTAATCGTAGCTCAGCGGCTTTTCGCAGGTGGCGCGCCATTTCGCCATGTCGTCGCCGGTCAGCACGCCGTAATGGCGCTCGCCGCTGACATCCATGAACGCGTTGTTGCGGCAGAACCCGTCCACCGCCTCGGCCACGAACCCCTCGGCCCAGGCGCGGCGGGCGGCCTCGATCCGGTCCTCGCGGCTGCCGCCGGCGGCGTTGGCCTCGGCGATCAGCCGCTGCCAGGTCTTCGCCAACTGCGGATTGCCCAGCAGGCTGCCGGGTGCGGGCGGCGCGCCGTTCGGCAGGTAGACGGCGGCGGAGGTCGGCCATTCGGTTTCGAACAGCTCGCGCACCGTGGCGATGGTCTGCCCGACCCGCGCCACCATCGGCGCGCCGTGCATCGCATAGCCGATGGCGGGGGCGAAGACCTGCTCCACCGACATGGTGCCATGGTCGCGCAGGATCAGCATCCAGGCGTCGAACGTGCCCGGCACGACCGTGGCCAGCAGCCCGGTGCCCGGCACCAGGTCCAGCCCCAGCCCCCGGTAATGTTCGATGGTCGCGCCCGCCGGGGCGACGCCCTGGCCGCAGACGACCATGGTCTCGTTCCGGTCGGCGCGGTGGATCAGCACCGGCATGTCGCCGCCCGCGCCGTTCAGGTGCGGTTCGCAGATCTGGATGGTCATGCCGGTGGCGACGGCGGCGTCGAAGGCGTTGCCCCCGGCCTCCAGCATCGCCATCCCGGCGGCCGAGGCGATCCAGTGGGTCGAGGACACGACACCGAAGGTGCCGAGGATTTCCGGGCGGGTGGTGAACATGGCGGTGCGTTCCTCAGATCAGTTCCGTTCGCGCCCAATCTAGCCGCGCCGCGCGACCCGGACAACCGCGCGACCCGGGGCGGGGTTTGCGGATCATTGGCATTTATCGGCTTTTGTTGGCTTTCATCGGCATCGCGCCATCAACAGTGCCTTCTTGAACCCACGCCCCCGAAGGGGGCTGAAGCCGCCAAAAAGCGGATTCAGGCAGGGTGAGGGGGCATGGCCGCCGCACCGGTCGTCGCAAAAAAGTATCGGATGATTGGCATTCATTTGTCTAATTCCGTTCATACGGTCAACTTTCCAGAGGCTGCTTCGTCCTTTGCCGGGGACACGATTGTCTACGAAGTCATTGCCGGCCTTGCGGCTGGCACGCTTCATGATAGTGCCCACTGGCGTCGGCCTCCCAATATGGCATTCGCATTCGCGCCACTGTCTGCGTCTTGCGACAAAAGCCGCGGGATGGCCTCGGCCACCGTCCCGGCCCGGGACGTTGTTTCCGCCGCAGCGGAACTGCGTTTATCTTCGTGTTCTCCTGTCGTGTTTCCTCATGCCGTGGCTGGCTTGCGGGGTTCGGGCCAGCGAAACGCCTCGCCGGTGACGAGCATCCGGTGCAGGATCACCGCCATCTTGCGGGCCAGCGCGACGCGCGCCTTGCGCTGGCCGCTGCGCCGGGCGATCCGGCGCGCCCAGTCCTTCAGCGGATGCGCCTTGCGCACGACCGTCAGGAACACGCCGGCCGCCTCATACAGCAGGCTACGCAGCATCGTATCGCCCCGCTTCGATATCCGCCCCGACCAGTCCATCTCCCCCGACTGGAAGCGCCGGGCGGTCAGTCCCACATAGGCCCCCACGGCCCGGCTGTGCCGGAACCGTCCCGCATCGTCTATCGTCGCCGCAAACGCCAGCGCCGTGACGGGCCCGATCCCCGGCGCGCTCATCAGCAGCCGCACCGCATCGTCCGCCTTTGCCCGCGCCGATACCGTATCGTCGAGCCGCGCGATCTCCCGCTTCAAATGCGCCACCACCGACAGCAGCGGCTCGATCATCTCCCGCAGATCCGGACGGCCCTCCAGCGCCGCCGATACCCGGTGCGTCAACAACGCCTTCCCTTTGGCGAAGCGTATCCCGAGCGACCCCAGCAGGCCACGGATCGCGTTTTCCGCATCCCGCCGCTGGCGCACCAGAAGGCTCCGGGCCTTCAGCATCAGACGGTCCACCTGGCCCGCCTCGCTGCGCACCGACACGGCATGAAAAAATCCCGACCGCGCCAGGCCCGCAAGCTGCTCCGCGTCCCCCGCATCCGTCTTGTTCCGCTGCAGGCGCAGCACTGCATGCGCCTGGCGCGCATCCACAACCGAAACCGGCAATCCCCGAGACCGCAGTTCCCGCGCCAGCCACGCCGAAAGCGTCCCCGTTTCCAGCACCACCCGCGCCGGGCACGCGCAATGCCGACCCAGCGCCGAAACCAGCGCATCCGGATCGCTCAACGCCTTGCCCCGCGCCACGACAACACCATCCCCCGACATCACGCAGTAACTCGTCTCTTCCTTCGATACGTCCAATCCAACATACTCGTCCATGGTCACTCTCCCTCTTGAAAGGCTCATAGGTGGATATCTGCAACCCAACTCTAGCCTCCGGAGAGTGACCAACGGAATTACGCTACTTGGCTTGCGTTGCCATTCGTCGCCGCCGCCCGCGCAACTGCCACCCCGCCGCCCCGGAAAAACGCTGCGGCGATATACATCGATATACATCGCTTAACATTCGTCAGCATCGACACCACAGTATTGTCGTATGATTGGCATTCATTGGCATTTGTTGGCGGCCGGTGTATCGCACCGACGGCTCCGGCGCCCCCGTCCCCTGCTGCCTGCGGGCCGACACTTGACGGTCGAACGATTGGCATTGGTTGGCATCCATGAAGGTCCCGCTGACCCTTCAACCTGGCCGATTGCCATTCCCGTTAAAAAACATAAAAAGGAATAATAGCATATTTTGGAATAAATATCAATATCGAGGTCGATGGAATCTCCGCTATCGCGGACAATGCGGAAGTCAGGCAGGGGCGGCTCAGGGCAGTTTGCCCTGACCGTGCAGCCCGCGAAGATCGGCCAGGAAGGCTTCGTCGACGGCAACGCCCTCATGCGGCGTGCGCGCCCGGGCGGCATAGCGCCGATCGGAGGGTAGACGCAAATCGCCGTCGCCCAGGATGCGCGCGAACAGCCGTTCCGCCGTTTCGGTCGCGCTCGCCTGCCCGCTGCCGGCGAATGCCGCCGGATCGAACGCCATGATGAGGTTGCCGCCATCGGGCGGACCGCCGTCGCCATTGTCGTCCTCGGCGACTTGGAGGCTCAGCTTGTTGCCGCCGAAGGCCGCCGCCATCAGCTCGACCATCAGCGCGATATTGGCGCCCTTGTAACCGCCGAAGGGAAGCTGCGCGCCAGCCAGCCCCGCCGCCGCATCGGTCGTCGGATTGCCGTCCGGATCGATTGCCCAGCCTTCGGGGATCGGCTTGCCCTCGCGCCGGTGGATTTCGATCTCGCCGCGCGCGATGGCAGCCGAGGCCATGTCCCAGACCATCGGATTCCGGCCCGGCCTCGGCCAGGCGAAGGCCATCGGGTTGGTACCGTAGATCCGCTCGTGTCCCCCCGGATGCACGACCGAGGACCTGGAATTCACGAACATCATCGCGATCAGCCCGTCCGCCGCCAGCGGCTCCAGATCGTGCCACAGGGCGTGGAAATGGTTGGCCGTCTGCAAGGTGGCGATGGCGACGCCGGTCGCGCGCGCCTTTTCCGCCAGTGCGGGTCGGGCCCGTTTCACGGCCAGTGCCGAAAAGCCGTGATCCGCATCGACCCTGAGCAGGCTCGGGCCGAGATCGTGCAACTTTGGGTCGGCCTGACCGTTGACCCGGCCGCTGCGCATCGCGCTGCAGTAGCCGGGTATGCGGTGCAGCCCGTGGCTGTGGCAGGCATCGCGCTCGGCATCGACGACGACTTCCACCACCGCGTCGCGATTCGCCGCGTTCATTCCGGCGGCGACCAGCGCCCTGTCGGCAATATCACGCACCGCTTCCAGCGTGATCGTCACGATGCCCAACTGTCATCCCTCCCCGTGCAGGCCGGCAGGTGCCTCAGGCGGTGAGGCCGGCCTCCCGCAACGGCCTGTTCTCCTGGACCCGCCGATAGGAGAAGCGGGTGAGATCGATGGTCCGGTAGCCGCCATCCAGGACCAGTTCCTTGATCGCGCGCCCGATAGCGGGCGCCTTCTGCAGCCCTGCCCCTGAAAATCCGGTGGCGGTGATGAAATTCTCCATCTCCCCCTCCCAGGGGCCGATGATGACGTTGCCGTCCAGCCGGTTCATCGCGTAATGGCCGGGCCAAGACCGGCCCAGCTTGATCGCCTCGAACTTCGGAACGCGGTGGGCCAATGGTCCCCAGATGACCCGCTCGAAGAAATCCGGCACCATCTCCCAGTTCCAGCCACCGGGTTCGTTCTTGTCGGTGTAGCCGGAGATGAATCCCTTGCCCTCGGGCCGCACGCTGACGCCGGAATCGTCCCGGGTCGTGGGCAGCACTTCGATATCCTGACGGCATTCGTAATAAAAGGTCATGCGCCGCATCGGCTCGACCGGAATCTTCATGCCGACCATGGCGCAGACTTCGCTTGCCCAGGCGCCGGTCAGGTTCACGACGAAATCGGCGGCGAGTTTTTCCCCGGAGGCCAGGATAACGCCGCGCGCCAGCCCCCCGCTGTGCTCGATGCCGACGACCCGATCCTTGCGGTATGCCACGCCCAGGCTGATTGCCTTCTTGCGGAAGCCGGTAAGCGCCGCATAGGGATCGAGCGAACCGTCGTCGATCGCGTTCGCCGCGCTGATCACGTCGCCGGTATGTAGCGACGGAAAGCGCGCCTTCACCCCCGCCGCGTCCAGCAGATCGACCCGGGCGCCCTCGCGGGTCTGGATCTTCCAGGCGGATTCCAGGATTTCGGCCGATTCCGGCTTGTTCGCGATGTTCAGATAGCCATGCCGGCGGAACCCCAGATGCGGCACCTCCCCGTCAACGGCCATGAGGGTGTCGAAATCGCCGTAGACCTGCTGGCTGTAGAGGGCGAGATGGATGTTCTCCGGCAGGGAATGCAGCGACCGCACGCCGCCCGAGGATCGGGGCGTGGCCGCAAACTCATAGGTCGGGTCGGGCTCGATGACCGTGACGTCGGCGGCAGCGCCCGCCATCGCCAGGTGATAGGCCGCGCTGGAGCCCATGACTCCGCCGCCGATGATAATGATCCTTGCCATGACGCGCATATTATCGCCGGAGCGGCGTTGCGCCTAATGCAATTTGCGATGCTGTCCGTCCGGTACAACGTACTGTCTGCTTTTTCACCAGCATGCGGTAATTGAATACAATACGTTCATCCGGCAGACAGATTTCCCCTGTACTGGAGTCCTTGACAAAATACGGGCAGCCCGCATATCAAATGGCGGATAGCGCAGAGTTCGAATGGGACGATGAAAAAGCGGCGTCCAATGCTGAAAAGCATGGCGTGACGTTTGAGCAGGCCTGTTTCGTATTCCGCGATCCCTTTGCCGTCGAACTTCTGGATGACCGGGAGAATTACGGCGAGGACCGTTTCATCCTGATTGGCATGGCGGCAGACAGTCTTCTGGTTTTTATCTACACGGAGCGGAATGACAGGAACCGGATCATTTCGGCCCGAAAAGCGGAACCAAACGAACGGCGATTTTACCATGAACAGAACCAGTGACCCCGATAACAGACCGCTAAGCGACAATGATCTGACGCGGATGAAGAAAACGCCACGGGCAAAAATCATCCGCAGGGCGCTGAAGCTCAGCCAGCAGGAATTTGCCGCGCAGTTTCACATATCCATCGGCACCCTGCGGGATTGGGAACAGGACCGCGCGGAGCCGGACGGCGCCGCAAAGGCATACCTCGAAGTCATCGCCCGTGAGCCGGACATGGTCCGCCGGGCGCTGGAGAAGTCGTAAGGGAGGTTTGACTCAAACCGTAGACCCTGATTTTTTGCCGGGAGAAAATGCGTGACAACGTCAATTTCCACCAAACAGAGTTACAAGGATACAGCGCCAAAATTGAAAATCGAATGTCGCTGAGGTACATTTTTGGCTGATCAAGCCAAAGCTCCATGGAGCACAGATCGAGGCAGCTCATTCCAATGATTGATCGCGAATCTCGAGACCGGCTAGCTGCCGCTATACGGCATTACGTTGCTGGGCTGATTACAAACGACGATCTGGCGGACGTCGAGGTCGATTGGCGTGATCGAGGGGCTGTTGCCGTGCATCAGATGTCTTAGAACCTATATTCAGACACTGAGCAACACTATGCGAAACATAAACACCACTTGCCCAAAGAGGTGAAACGGCAGGTTGCGAGATGGATCGTTTTCTTGCATTCAGATCGAGAATATTTGTGGCCAGAGTCTTCATTTATGGAATGCGAAGACTGGTGCATAAATCTCCTGACCTTTGGATGGTATGAAAGGCGGAGAATCCGCAAATGGGAAGAGTATTTGGAAGCCGGTGATTTTTCAGTCTGGCCGTATACTAGAGTGTTTCTTGTCTTGATTGAATCGTAAGGGATTCCCAGCAGGA
>JAQCHR010000052.1 GCA_027619655.1 Pseudomonadota bacterium | reverse complement strand
GCCATAGGCGGCGTGGTCATAGGTGCCGGTATACGCCGCCGCGTCCCGGTCAGTTGTCTGTGGCGGCGGGCGCGGGGAGATCGTTTCCGCCTTTGCGCGACGGTGACCGAACCGGGCGACCCAGTCGGTTCTCGGCGCGTCGGTGAGGCAATCGAGGGCGGTCTGCGAGACGATCTGCGCCGCCGGCGTTTCGCCGGACATGTTCGACAGCACGATCACGCCGGACCGGCTTGCCGGCAGGAATGAAAGCCTCGCGCCGTAGCCGTCGACGAACCCGGGATGGAAGGCGAGGTCCTGGCCGTTCCACGACCCGAGGCGGAGACCGAGCCCGTAACGGGCGGTAATCGGCGTTCTCAGGATCGGGAATGCAGCGGCGGGAAGAATGCGTTTGCCCGCGATCGTCCCGTCCGTCGCGAAAAGCGTCAGATACCGGAGCATGTCGTCGAGATGGGCATACAGTCCGGCGGCCGGGGCAACCGGGTCGGTATCGCGCAGGGCAAGGGCGATGCGGCTTTCGTCCGCCGGGAAATATCCCGTGGCACGATTGGCGTTCTGCCGGAACCCGGCAAGCATGGTGACGGCATCCATCATGCCCGCCGGGGCGAGGATTCTGGCGCGAATCCAGTCGTGCCAGGGCGTGCCGGTTGCCCGTTCGAGTGCAACTCCCGCCGTGGCGAAGGGAACGTTATTGTACTGAAACGATCTTCCGCCGAGTGCAAATCGCGGCAACAGGGACAGTTTTTCCGCAAGTTCGGTGCGGGAATAACGGTCGAGATACCAGAGCGCATCGTGGCGCGGCCAGCCCGCGGTGTGGGACAGCAGGTGCCGCAGCGACACACCGGTCGGAAAAGTGGGCAGGACCTGTCGCACCGGCCGGTCCAGCCCCACGAGATTTTCCCGGGCGGCGAGAACGGCGCCCAGGGCGGTCAGCGATTTGGTGAGCGAACCGGTTCCGAACATCGTTTTTGCGGTCACCGGCGCGCCGCTTTCCGCATCGCGGACCCCCACGGTGAGCCGCCGCGCCGTCGCACCGTCCCGGACGATGCCGATCGCCAGTCCCGGTACCTGCCATCCGGTCATGGCCCGCCGGGCATCTTCGGCGAGGTGCGGGCAGGCGAATGCCGCATCGGCGGGATCCGCCAGGGTGCAGGTTCCGGCAAGCACTATGAGCGCGGCGGCGAGATTTCGCATGGCGGGATGATGTCATGAATCGCGGGCCGGATTGAGTATCAAATTGGGGATTGATCTGGCTAAACTATTTAGCTATATAATTTACTTGCTTTTGTTATATAAGTGAATTTGACATATGTCCAGTGCGACAGCAGCGAACGATCTGTGGCAGCTTCCCCTCACCACGACGTCAGAGGCGTTGCTCGACAGCGATGGCGGCGATGCCGAATTTCGCCGGATGATTTACGGCATTTTCAAGATGACTGTGAATTTCGACCGTATCCGGGAACGCATGGCGACCGCGCTCGGCCTGTCGGGCATCCAGTATCATATTCTAATGGTGATCGCGGAACTGTCGGTGGACATGCCCGTGACCATTTCCGTCATCGCCGAGCGGCTTCATACCTCGGGCGCCTATGTCACGATGGAATGCAAGAAGCTGATGCGCCGCGGGTTTGTCGACAAACAGCCGAACCCCGATGACGGGAGGAGCGTCATCGTTTCCGTGACCGGCGAAGGTCGGTCGGCCATCGATGCCTTCGCGCCGCATCTGCAAAAAATAAACGATGAATTGTTTGACGGAATCGGCCCGGAAACCTTTCAACAGTTCCGGGCGATTGTCGATCGCATGAGCCGCACCAGCGCGCGCGCCGCCGATCTCGCCGAGATTCTGGCACGCGACCACACCGACATCGGAGACATTGCCGTCGGCGCTATCTGGCGCTGACGCTTAATCAGGAGAGAACCCATGCTCAAGACAGGTCAGCAACATCTGGAATCGCTGCGCGACGGCCGCAAGGTCTATATCGGCGATGAACTGGTGGAAGACGTCACCACCCATCCGGCGTTCCGCAACGCGGCGCAATCCTTCGCCATGATCTACGACCGCAAGCGCGATCCGGAAAACGTCGATGTCATGGCGTTCGAGGACGATGACGGCGAGATCTGTTCGAGCTGGTACCTGAGGCCGAAATCGCGCGACGATCTGCGCAAGCGGCGCGAAACCCATCGCCGGGTCGCCGACTGGACCTGCGGGCTGATCGGCCGGTCGCCGGACCATGTTGCAAGCTTCGTCACCGGCCTGCTGTGGGACCCCGACCTGTTCGAGGACAATCTCAAGGGGTCGGCGGCCAACCTGAAGGCCTATTACGACTACATGCGCAAGAACGACACCTTTGCCTGCTACACCGTGCTGCCGCCCCAGGGCGCCCGCCAGCCGGAATTGTACCAGCGCGAAGGCCTGACCGTGCCGACTCTGCGGGTGACCGCCGAAGACAAGGAAGGCATTACCCTGAACGGCATGAAAATGCTCGGCACGTCGGCGGTATTCTCGAACGAAACCTGGGTCGGCAATCTGCTGCCGCTGGGCGAGGAACAGGCCGCCGAAAGCGTGACCTGCGCGGTGCCGCTGAACTGGGCCGGCGTCAGCATCTGGGCCCGCAAGCCGTTCGAACGCTTCGCGGTCTCCGAGTTCGACGCTCCCTTTGCCTGGAAGTTCGACGAGACGGATTCCATGGTCATTTTCGAGGACGTGAAAGTGCCGTGGGAACGGGTGTTCACCCATAACAACGCGGCGCTGTCGCGCAATATCTATTTCGAGACCCCGAGCCACGCGATGGGCAATCACCAGTCGAACGTGCGGTTCCAGGAAAAGCTGAAACTGATCGTCGGCATCGCGCGCAAATCGGCGGAGCTCAACAACGTGTTGCAGATACCGGCCGTGCGCGACACGCTCGGCCGGCTGGCGGCGGCGGAAGCCGGCCTCGGCGCCATGATCGCCGGCCAGATCGAGGACGCCGAGGAAATGGCGCCGGGCTACCTGAACGTCAATCGGCGGCACATGTACGGCACGCTGCACTGGTGCACCCAGAACTATGCGATCCTGTGCGAGACCGTGCGCGAACTGATGGGCGGCGGGCCGTTCCAGATGCCGGCGGATATCTCGGTCATCAACAATCCCGAACTGAAAAAGAAATTCGAAACCTACTGGTCCGTGCCGGGGCAATCGGCGATCGAACGCATGAAGTTCCTGAAATTGGGCTGGGACCTGCTGGGCAGCGATTTCGCCGGGCGGCATCAGCAATACGAACGCTTCTACGCCGGTCCCGCCTTCATCAACACGCTGTACAGTTTCATGAACTGTCCGTGGGACGAGATGACAGGCACCGTCGACCGCGTGCTTGCGGGCTACGACGTGCCGGCAGCGGGAGAGATGCGTCACATGGCTGCCGAATAAGGGGGCTGCCGAATAACGCGAACGCCCGGGCCGGTCCCTTGCGGTGGGGCGGGGGCGGCGCCTAGTATCCGGCTTCGCAACACAATTCGGAATCCGCCACATGTCAGACGACGTTCTCAATCAGCTCGCCCCCACAGGCGTTCTTCGCGCCGGGATCAACATGGCCAACAAACTGCTGGTCACCGGCGCCACGCCGTCCGGCGAGCCCGACGGTGTCGGGCCCGAATTCGCGCGCAATGTCGCTGAACGTCTCGGCGTCGATATCGTCTATGTGCCGTTCCCGACACCCGGCGAACTGGCGGACGCGGTCGACGACAATGTGTGGGATATCGGCCTGATCGGCGCCGAACCCACACGCGCCGAGAAAATCGAATTCACCGCGGCCTATGTGGAGATCGAGGCGACCTATCTGGTGCCCGAGGGATCGCCCCTGAAGACCGTCGAAGACGTCGATTCCGAAGGCGTGCGTATCGCGGTCTCTGGCCGCAGCGCCTACGATCTGTACCTCACCCGCAGCCTCAAACATGCCGAACTGCATCGCGCACAGGGGCTGCCAGGCGCGCTGGAACTGTTTCTGACCGAAAAACTCGACGCGCTGGCAGGGCTGCGGCCGGCCCTGAATACGGATATCGGCAAGGTGCCCGGCGGGCGCATCCTCGACGGGCGTTTTACCGCCGTCCAGCAGGCGGTCGGCACCGCGAAGGCGAACGCGGCGGCGGCCGCGTTCCTGTCGGGCTTCGTCGAGGAAGCGAAGGCGGATGGCCGCATCGGCGCGCTGATCGAAAAGCACGGCGTGGTGGGGCGCCTGTCGGTGGCGCCGGCCATCTAAAAGCCGTTCCGCGGCCGGTCCGGATCCCGGGACAAGCCCGGGATGACAATCTGAACGGCGGCTATCGGAGACGGAAAATCTGTGTCCTCAGTCCGACAAGATCTGGCTGAGGAATAGCTTTGTCCGGTCGTTCGTCGGGTTCGCGAAGAAATCGGCGGGCGGCGCTTCCTCGATAATCTCGCCCTCGTCCATGAAGACGACGCGGTCGGCGACGCGCCGGGCGAAACCCATTTCGTGGGTCACCACCAGCATGGTCATGCCGGTCTCCGCCAGTTCGATCATGGTGTCGAGGACTTCCTTGATCATCTCCGGGTCGAGCGCCGATGTCGGCTCGTCGAACAGCATGATCTTCGGTTCCATGCACAGCGCCCGCGCGATGGCGACGCGCTGCTGCTGTCCGCCGGAAAGCTGGCCCGGGTATTTGTCCGCCTGTTCGGGAATGCGCACCCGGTCTAGATAGTCGCGGGCGAGCGCCTCGGCTTCGGCGGCAGGCATGTTCCGCACCCAGACCGGGGCCAGGGTGCAGTTCTCCAGCACGGTCAGGTGGGGAAACAGGTTGAAGTGCTGGAACACCATCCCGACCTCGGAGCGGATGCGTTCGATGTTTTTCACATCCCGCGTCAGTTCGGTCCCGTCGACCGTGATCGTTCCGCGCTGATGGTGTTCGAGCCGGTTGATGCAACGGATCAGGGTGGATTTGCCGGATCCCGACGGGCCGCAGATCACGATGCGTTCGCCGGCCCCGACGCTGAGGGATACATCCTTCAGGGCGTGAAACGCACCGAACCATTTATGGATGTTGCGGATCTCGATCATGCCGTTGCGCCCCTGTCGCGACCGGTGGAAAGGCGGCGTTCCAGCCACAGCGAATAGCGCGACATGGCAAAGCAGCTCAGGAAAAAGAACAGGGCGACGAACAGGTATGTCTCGGTCGCGAGGCCGTTCCATTTTGCGTCCGCCAGCACGGCCCGAGCAATGCCGAGCGGATCGAGCAGCCCGATGATCACCACCAGCGTCGAATCCTTGTAGAGCCCGATGAAGACATTGACGATGCCGGGGATCGAAATCTTCAGCGCCTGGGGCAGGGTGATCTTCTGCGTCGTCGCCCACCACGACAGGCCGAGCGCTTCGGCGGCCTCGTACTGGCCGCGCGGGATCGCCTGCAGCCCGCCGCGCACGGCTTCGGCGATATAGGCGGCGGCAAACAGGGTGACCATGATCAGCACGCGCACCAGCAGGTCGAAGCTGGTGCCGGGCGGCAGGAAATAGTTCAGCATGGTCGATGCCACGAACAGCAGCGTGATCAGCGGCACCCCCCGGGCGAATTCGATGAACATCGTGCACAGCAGCCGCACCGCGAACAACCGGGACTGGCGCCCGAGCGCGAGCAGAATGCCGATCGGCAGGGAAGCCGATATGCCCGTCACGCCGATGATCAGGGTGAGCATGAACCCGCCATAAAGCCCGGTCTCGACCACCGGCAGGCCGAAGCCGCCATGGATCAGCCAGCCGGCGACAAACGGGTAGAGGGCGGCAAAGTACAGAAGCGGCCGGCGCAGCGGCAGCCGGTCGTACAGGATCGGCGCGAGGGCGGCGAACAGCAGGACGAAGGCGAGGTTCGGACGCCAGCGCGACGCGGCGGGATAGAACCCATAGATGAACTGGTCGATCCGGGTCGTCACCACGGACCAGCAGGCGCCGCTGTCGATGGCGCGGCAGGCCACCCGCGAGTCCGCGCTGGTTACGGAATCGAAAAACATCCAGTCGGCAACCGACGCGACCGTCAGATACAGCAGCCACAGGGTCACGACTGTAAGGGCAGTGTTGAACGCCGACGAAAACAGGTTGATGCGCAGCCAGCCGACAATCCCTGTCGATGCCGCCGGCGGCGGCAGGGCCGGGTGTTCGCCGGGGGGATACTGGCGCGGAGACAGCGGTGACACGATCAGCGCTCCACCATCAGGGTGCGCCGGTTATACACATTCATCGCCGCCGCCATGGACAGCGACACGGCGAGATAGATCACCATGACCAGCAGCATCGTTTCCATTTCGCGGCCCGTCTGGGTCAGCGTGATCCCACCCAGTGTCGCCACCAGATCCATGTATCCGATGGCGATGGCAAGCGACGAGTTTTTCATCAGGTCGAGATAGGAAGATGTCAGCGGCGGGACGATCACCCGCATCGCCTGGGGCAGGATGACGAGTTTCATGGTCCGCCGGTCGCCGAGGCCGAGCGCGCGGGCGGCGTCGGTCTGGCCGCGGTCGACGGCGAGGATTCCGGCACGCACGTTCTCGGCGATGAACCCCGACGTATAGAACGCCAGCGCCCAGGTCAGGGCGACGAATTCCGGGATCAGGGTCAGCCCGCCCTGGAAATTGAAGCCTCGCAGCGCCGGCCGGTCGAGGGCGACCGGGCTGCCCGCGGCGACGAAGGCGATGGCCGTGGCGGCGGCGACGAGGACCAGCCCATAGGCGAAAACGGGCCGGCGGATGCCGGTTTCGGCCTGTATCCGCCTGGCGCGGCGATATAACAGCCAGGTACAGAACACGGCCCCGACAAACGCGGCGGCGACGATCCAGAACCCGGGCTGGAGGATCGGCGACGGGATGTAGAACCCACGATTGGACAGAAACACCGACCCGCCGAATTCAAGCGCCTGGCGGGGGTGGGGCAGGGTGTTGATGATGATCCCGTGCCACAGCAGGATCAGCAGCAGGACCGGCGTGTTGCGCGTGAATTCGACATAGGCGTAGGCAAGCCGCGACACCAGCCAGTTATTCGACAGCCGCAGCACGCCGATCGCGAATCCCAGAATCGTGGCGAGGATGATGCCGACGATTGCGACAAGACCGGTATTGATCAGGCCGACGACGGCGGCGCGCAGGTGACTGCTCTGGTTGGTATAGGCGATCAGCGTCTGGTTGATGTCATAGCCCGCCGGCAGCTTCCACAGGAAGCTGAAACCGAATGCCTTGTCGAGGGACGCATAGTTTGCGGCGGCGTTGCCGATCAGCCAGGCGAGGGCCGCGAAGAAGGCGGCCATGACCAGCACCTGCACGCCAGCCGCCCGCAATTTTTCGTCGCGCCACGGGGACATCCGGGACGCGGCGGTCACGGCAGTGTTCCGTATTTCAGCAAGAGCGCGCCCCGGAGCCCTTACCGGAACGGCGGCGCATACATCAGCCCGCCGTTTTTCCACTGGGCATTGAGGCCCCTGGCAAGGCCGAGCGATGTTTTTTTGCCGAGGTTGCGTTCGAATATTTCACCGAAATTGCCAACCTCCGTTATGACGCTGACGGCCCAGCCGGGGCTGAGGCCGAGTGCGGCGCGGCCCTGAAGTTCTTCCGTGCCGAGCAGGCGCCGCACTTCCGGGTTGGTCGCCTCGGCAGCCATCCTATTCGCATTGGCCGAGGTCACGCCGAATTCCTCGGCGGCGATCAGCGCATTCAGGGTCCAGCGCACCACGTCGGCCCATTGATCGTCTCCCTGGCGGACCACCGGGCCGAGCGGCTCCTTCGATATGATTTCGGGCAGGACGATATGGTTGTCCGGATTCTCGGTTGCCGCCCGCGTCGCGGCGAGACCGGACGCATCGGTCGTGTAGACGTCGCACCGCCCGGCGAGATAGTTCGACAGGGCTTCGCTCGCGGTCTCGATCGGGACGGCCTTGTAGGTCATCTTGTGGACCCGGAAATAGTCGGCGAGGTTAAGCTCCGTCGTCGTGCCGGTCTGGATGCAGACCGACGCGCCGCCGAGGTCGCGCGCGGATTTCACACCGAGCTTTTTCGGCACCATGAAGCCCTGGCCGTCGTAATAGTTCACGCCCGCGAAGGTGAGCTGAAGATCGGCGTCGCGGCTGAACGTCCAGGTGGCGTTGCGCGACAGCAGATCGATCTCGCGCGACCGCAAGGACGTAAACCGGGTTTTGCCTGTCAGATTCTTGTACTTCACCCGGTTGGCATCGCCGAACAGGGCGGCGGCGACGGCGCGGCAGAAATCCACATCGAAGCCGCGCCACACTCCCTTGTCGTCCGGGGCGGCAAAACCCACCAGGCCGGTATTGATGCCGCATTTCAGGTGGCCGCGCGCGCGCACTTCGTCCAGCGTACCCGCGGCGCCGGCGCCGGCGGTCCACACGGTCAGGCATATCGCGCCGAGGCCCAGCGATAGAAATCGTTTCATATTGGTATCTCCCTGACTGTTCGATCAGGGAGTTTACAGAAACCTTGGTAAAGCGCCACGCGGGACGGGATTTACGCGGCGACCGCGAAGCGATCCCGGTCGTGCGGCTGCATCAGAAGATTTTCGGGGCCGCGCGGAATGATACCGTCCCAGCCGATGGGGCCCGCCTTGCCGAATGAACCCGCTTTCATGCCGTCGATATCGCTGACGTCGGCAATGCCCGGCGTCTGGTAGAGCTCGCGCAGGTAATTCGACAGGTTCGGATAGTCCGCGATGCGCCGCAGGTTGCAGCGATAGCCGACAAAGTAGACCGGATCGAACCGGATCAGGTTGGGATAAAGCCGCCAGTCGGCCTCGGTCTGGGTGTTGCCGACCAGGTAGCGCTGCCGTCCCAGCCGTTCGTCGAGCGCGTCCAGCGCATCGAACAGATTTACGAACGCTTCGTCATAGGCCGCCTGGGTTTTCGACCGGCCGCACTTGTTCACGCCGTCATTTATATTCTGGAGCACGAAGGTGTTCATGGCATCGATCTGGTCGCGCAGTTCTTCCGGATACAGCTCCGGCGTCGGCGGCGCGATACCGGCGAACGCGGTGTCGAACATGCGGATGATTTCCGACGATTCATTGCTCACGACGGTCTGGGTTTTCGTGTCCCACAGGGTCGGTACGGTTACCCGCGTCGTGCAGGACGGATCGGACAGGGTATACACTTCGTGCAGCCAGTTCGCCGTATGGCTGGTTCCCGGTACGCGGTGACCCGCCTCGCGGAAGCCCCAGCCCTGACCGCCGACCTTTTGATCGGTGTCGAACAGCGCCACGTTGTTTTCGAGCTTCTTGAGCACCCGGTACAGAACGGCGCGGTGGGCCCAGGGGCAGCTCGTCGCGGCATAGAGAACGTATCGTCCCGATTCCGCCTTGAACCCGCCCGAGCCGGTCGGGCCGGCAGCGCCATCCGCGGTGACCCAGTTGCGGAACTGCGAAGGTTGCTTCACATAGAGGCCGTTGCCGTCATGTTCGGTGAGGTTATCTTCGTTCGTCCAGTAGCCGTCCTGTAAATGTCCCATTTAGACCTGTCGCCTCTATTTTCCTGTTACCGCGGCGTCGGTCGCCGGGCGATTTGCGGGGTTACTTGATTTGCGGGGTTACTTAACGTCTTCGAATAGTTTGTCGACATTTTCGATCGGCACCGGCGCGCCCTTGCGCAGTTCCTCCGCACGCCGCTGACGCCAGGCGGAGCGCAGCGCCGCGTAGTAATCGACCGAGCCTTTTTTCAGTTCTTCGACCTCGTCGAGAAACTCTTCGCGTTTTACCACGATTTCGGACGCTTTCAGATACATGCGGGTCTCGAAATCGAGCAGATACGTGACCGGATTGAGGAACGAATCCACCCCGGACCCGATGGCGTCGCGAAAGGTCGACGGGCCGAAAAACGGCAAAACGATAAACGGGCCGGAACCGATGCCGTAGGTATGCAGCGTCTGGCTGAAATCGGCGGGATGTTGCTTCAGCTCGATCTCTTCGGCGACCTCGAAAAAGCCGAACAGCCCGATGGTCGAATTCACCACGAACCGGCCGAGCGAAACGCCTGCGTTCTCCATATCGCCCTGCAGGAGATCGTTGATGGCCACGACCGGCTCGTTCAGGTTTTCGAAGAAATTGCGTCCCATCTCGCGCAGGGTTTCCGGCATGACGAACCGGTAGACCTCGGCGATGGGCACCAGCAGATAGGTATCGAGAAAATCGTTCAGCCCGAACATCAGGCGGTTGAAGCCTTCGAGCGGATCGTCGTTGGTATCCTGCGCGAGGGGCGCGGCCGGGGCGCTATTCTGCGGTTCGGGCGCCGGAGACGGGCGGGCCACGGGGGGTGCGCGGATCGGCGGGAACGGACTTGCAAAGGTGCTCGCCATCGCCGGAAACGCGGTCGACAGGTTCTGGACGATATCGTTCCGCAATTCGGGTGCTGCCTGGAAAGCGGCAGTCGTTGCCTCGGCGGCGCCCGCAGGGTTGCGGGATATCGCGTCCATCACGGCCTGCGCGATCATCGACGAATAAACCTTGCGGTTCATCGCACCCGTGATGGCCGCCATGTTCGGATCGCTGGATATCAGCTTCTGCTGTTCGGCGCTGTCGCGCCAGGCGGCGGCGGACTGGTTGATCCGCCCCTGGATATCGGCGGGAACGGCGGCCTGTACAGGCGGGATGACGGCGAAAAGCGCCAACAGGAACAGCCCTGCGCAAATCGCCACTCGGTTCGCCGGTCGCGCCATTAACTCCGATTGTCCCCGCATCAGCCCCGTCTTCGCCCCGTCGTAGCCCTGAATCCCGGAAGGACCCGGGCGGACAGGAGAGGGTGTAACACAAAAAAGGGGGTATTCTCAAAGGCTGGATCGTATCGGGCGGCCGACATTCACGGATTTGTACGGCGAACCGCGTCCGTCACATCGGGGAGAACCGTTCAGGAAGCTTTAACCCCGACCGTGAATACTCGGCGCGAGAATTACCTGAGGAAGCATGCGATGACGCATTTTCTGTCCACTGACGAGAACCCGGACGGCTACAAGCTTGAGGATATCCTGTCGATCATCCGCCAGGATGTGATCATCCGAGCCGGCAAAATCGCGGGCGACAAGCGGTCCGAGGCGCGCAAGGTCCTCGCGAACAATATGCATATCCTGCAGAAACTGACCGATTGCATCGAGCTTGCCGAGGATTCGACGAATGTCCTCAACCGTTCGTTCGGCCAGAGCGGCAAGGAACCGCGGATCGGCGCCGTCTGATCGCGGTTCTCCGGACCGGCGACCCGCCGGTCCTATGCTTCTTCTTCGTCGACTCTGTGCCGGTTAAGGATGGGAATCTGGGTCATGCTGAACGCGAAGGTCAGTGCCATGATCCCGAAGACCTTGAACGTCACCCAGAAATCGGTGGTTTGCGTCCGCCAGACGATTTCGTTGGCGACGGCCATGACCAGGAAGAACAGCCCGAAATTGCGCGTCAGCTTGCGCCAGCCCGCATCGTCCATCGGCCAGGCGGACCCCATCACCGGCTTCAGCAGGGCCTTGTCGAACAGTAACCCGCCCAGCAATACGGCGCCGATCAGCGCCTGAACGATCGTCGGCTTCAGCTTGATAAAGGTGTCGTCGTTGAGCGCCAGCGTCAGGCCGCCGAACACGCCCACGACACCCGCCGTGATAAGCGGCATCAGCGGCACGCGCTTGTTGACGGCCAGCGAAACCGCAAGGGCGATCGCCGTTGCCGCCATGAGCGCGGCAGTGGCGACAAGCAGGTCCCAGCCCATATAGGCGGCAAAAAACACCACGATCGGCCCGTAATCCGATAGCGGTTTTACCCATGCCTTATCGGGTGTTCTTTCCGAAGCAGTTTCCGGTGATTTGTTTTCATCAGACATTTGTATCTCTTACCATGCTTCGCGGAGAAACCACATAACCCCATGTCGTTTAACCGATCCTTAAGGCTAATCGGTAACCATAAGGCGAGGTTGCACTCGATACGCGAAGTGTTGCAACGGGGGAGCGGTTAATGCGTTTCTATTTCATGATCGCCGTCATCTTCTGCATGGCGGCGGGGGCCACGGCAGCGGAAAGCGCCGAGCGCACCATGTCGGTCCGCGATGTCTATACCCTGGGATCGGGAGATCGTGTGAAGGTAACCGTTTTCGGCGAGCGCGATCTTTCCGGCGTATTCGAAATCAGCGGCACCGGGGCCATCGCCTATCCGCTGATCGGCGAAGTCGAAGCCGGCGGCAAGACCGTCCGCGAACTGGAAAAGGTGGTGGTGCTGAAGCTGCGCAATGGCTATCTGCGCAAACCCCAGGTTTCAATCGAAGTGACCAATTACCGCCCGTTTTATATTCTTGGCGAAGTCAAACGGCCGGGCAGCTACGCCTATGTCGAAGGCATGAAAATCGTCAACGCGGTCGCGATGAGCGGCGGGTTCACCTACCGCGCGAAGAAACAGCGGTTGCTTGTCCGCCGGGCCGGTGCGCCCAAGGACAGCGAGGCGGAAGCCAGCCCGGACGATCTTCTCTATCCGGGCGATGTCGTCCGGGTTCCCGAACGTTTTTTCTGATCGAGCGCCGGCATCGTGGTCGCGGGCCCCAGCCAGGCAAATCGACTGATCCTGCCGGCGCTGCTGGGGGGGGCGGGATCGCGCTGCTGGTCT
>JAQCHR010000051.1 GCA_027619655.1 Pseudomonadota bacterium | reverse complement strand
CTGGTCGTAATTCGGGTCGGCACGGTGCAAGGCGCAGCGATTGTCGCAGATCACCACATCGCCCATTTTCCAGTGATGGCGGTAGACCCATTCGGGCTGAACGACCTTTTCCAGCAGGCCTTCCAGGAAGGGCCGCACGGCCTCATTCGGCATCCCTTCGATGCCCTGCGCCTTGGTCAGGTGGAAGTACACGGCCTTCTTGCCGGTTTCGGGATGGGTGCGGATCAGCGGATGGGCGACGCCGCCTTCGTATTCGTCACGATCCGTCGCGGAATAGGTCGGGTTATCCTTTTCCAGGCTGTTGATCGTCACCATCCCTTCCAGCTTGCGGCGGTCTTCCTCGGGCAGGCTTTCATAGCCGGCATACATGCTGGCGAAGCAGGTATCGCCGCCCTTGCTGGGCAGCTTGCGCGCGTACAGGATCGTCGCCTTCGGCGGCAGTTCGTGGTTGGTATGGTCGGTATGCCACATCGCCGCCGGCCGCATTTTCTCGCGGTTGACGATCCGGCTGACATCCGGGCATTCGGGCAGCCGGAAGGCTTCGCGGTGCTGCAGCATGGGTTCGCCAAACTGCGCCATGGCGTCCCGATACTGGACCGCGTCGAGGTCCTGACCACGGATCACCAGAACCAGATTGTCCAGCAGCGCCTGGTTGAGCTCCGAAATCTGCTCCGGTGACAGGGGCTTGCTGAGGTCGTAACCGATGGCTTCCGCCCCGATTTTCTCGTGCAGCCGGCGAATTTCCGTCATGCGATTTCCTCCCGCAAGGCGTTTCCAACAAACGCGATCGAACATTAATCTATTGTGACAGTCGCGGATTGGCAATTGAGCGCCATCGCAAACAGGACTATTTAATATTGTTGGAACTAATCCTGTTGTGAAAGGTACGCCACCGTGAGAATCGGTATCAATGGCTTTGGTCGCATGGGCCGGCTGGCCCTGCGCGAGTCCTGGGGCTGGCCCGGAGTCGAATTCACCCATATCAATGAAACAGCCGGCGATTCGGAAGTCGCCGCACATCTGCTGGAGTTCGACTCGGTCCATGGCCGCTGGGACCGGAACATCGGATTCCACGCGGCCGCCATCCATGTCGACGGCAAGACCATTCCGTTTACGCAGCATCCCGCGCCGAAGGATACACCGTGGGAGGATTTCGGCGTCGATATCGTCATCGAATGCAGCGGCAAGTTCAAAACCGAAGCCGCGCTGGCGCCCTATTTCGAGAAGGGCGTCCGCAAAGTCGTGGTCGCCGCCCCGGTCAAGGAAGGCGCGCTTAATATCGTCATGGGCGTCAATGACGATCTGTACGATCCGAAACGGCACCACCTGGTAACCGCCGCATCCTGCACCACCAATTGCCTGGCGCCCGTGGTGAAGGTTATCCATGAATCGCTCGGCATCCGGCATGGCATGATCACCACGATCCATGACATCACCAATACCCAGGTCCTGGTGGACCGGCCGCACAAGGATCTGCGCCGCGCCCGGTCTGCGGTGCTGTCGATGATCCCGACAACCACCGGGTCGGCGACGGCGATCACGATGATCTACCCGGAACTGAAGGGAAAGCTGAACGGGCTGGCCGTCCGCGTGCCGATGCTGAACGGGTCGCTGACCGATTGCGTGTTCGAGGTCGAGCGACAGACCGATGTCGATACGATCAACGCGCTGTTCCAGGATGCCGCCGCCGGCGAACTGAAAGGTATCCTCGGATACGAAAAACGGCCGCTTGTTTCGGCGGATTATGTGAATGACAAGCGGTCCTCGATCATCGACGGCCCCTCGACCATGGTGACGGATGGCACCCAGGTAAAAATCCTCGCCTGGTACGATAACGAAATCGGCTATGTTAACCGCATGATGGAGCTGGTTTCGAAAATCGGCGCCAGCCTGGGCAGGAAGGCGGCATGACCGATATCCGCAACTATGCCGTCGTCACGGCGGCCTATTGGGGCTTCACGCTGACGGACGGCGCGTTGCGGATGCTCGTTCTGCTGCATTTCCACACCCTGGGCTACAGCCCGCTGGAAGTCGCTCTCCTGTTCCTGTTCTACGAATTTTTCGGGATCGTCACCAATCTGGTCGGCGGCTGGATCGCCGCCCGGTTGGGGCTGAAGACGACCTTGTTCGGCGGGCTGGCGCTGCAGATTGCCGCCCTTGCGATGCTGGCACAGTTGTCGCCCGAGTGGTCGCGCTGGAATTCCGTCGCCTTTGTCATGGCGGCGCAGGCCCTGTCCGGGATCGCCAAGGACCTGACCAAGATGAGCTCCAAGAGCGCCATCAAGCTGGTGGTGCCGCAAAACGCGGAATCGACCCTGTTCAAATGGGTCGCGATCCTGACCGGCTCGAAGAACGCGCTGAAGGGCGCCGGGTTCTTCCTCGGCGGGCTGTTGCTGGCGACACTGGGTTTTGTCGATGCCCTGTACGCCATGGCCGCTGCGCTGGCCGTTGTGCTCGCGGGGGCGGTCACCCTGCTGCCGCGCGGCATGGGGAAATCGAAATCCAAGGCGAAGTTTTCCGCCATTTTTTCCAAGAGCCGGGAAATCAACATCCTGTCCGCCGCGCGGTTCTTTTTGTTCGGGTCGCGCGACGTCTGGTTCGTCGTCGGCCTGCCGGTATTCCTCTATGCCACGCTGGGCTGGAGCTTTACCGAAGTCGGCGGATTCCTGGCGCTTTGGGTCATCGGCTACGGTATGGTGCAGTCCATCGCCCCGAAGATCATGGCGCGGCATGGCGCGCCGGATGGTCCCACGGCGCGGAACTGGGCCTTCCTGCTAGCCGCTATCCAGGTCGGTATCGTCGCGGCGCTGAGTTTCGAACTGGACCCGGCGATTTCCGTTGTCACCGGGCTGATGATCTTCGGCGTCGCCTTCGCACTGAATTCCTCGCTGCATTCCTACCTGATCCTGTCCTACAGCGATGCGGACAAGGTGGCCCTGAATGTCGGCTTCTACTACATGGCGAATGCCGGCGGACGGCTCGTCGGCACGGTGCTGTCCGGCCTTGCCTACCAGCAATGGGGCCTGGCGGGCTGCCTGTGGTTCTCGGTCGGCTTCGTGCTCTGCGCCGCCCTGCTGTCGATGCTGCTGCCTGCGGGGAACCCCCATGCCGTTGCCGTCGACGACCTGGCCGCTGCAGCCGGGGAATTAACCCCTCAGGTCAGGGAAGCAGTACAGTCATCCCCGTCGTCGCGCGCCCTTCCAGCGCCCGGTGCGCGCCCGCCGCCTGCGCCAGCGGGAATTTCTGCATCACCGGCACCTTGACTGCGCCGCGCGTGACAACGTCGATCAGTTCCGCCGCGCGCTGCAGCAGTTCCGGCCGCGACCGCGTGTACCAGGCCAGCCCGGCGCTGGTGACGAACAGCGAACCCCGGACGTTCAGGTCGAACAGGCTGAAGGGCGGCGTTGGACCCGACGAGGTGCCGAACGACACCAGCGTCCCGCGAACCTTCAGGCTGTCCAGCGATGCCTCGAAGGTATCCTTGCCCACCGCATCGAAGACGACCGGCACCCCTTCCCCGCCGGTCAGTGATTTAACCCGTGCGGCGACGTCTTCCCTCCCGTACTGGATGACGTGGTGGCAGCCATGCGCCAGCGCCAGTTCCGCCTTTGCCGGCGATCCCACCGTGCCGATCACGCGCGCGCCCAGGTGCCGCGCCCACTGGCACAGCAGCAGCCCGACACCGCCGGCCGCGGCATGCACCAGGATGGTTTCCCCCGCCTGCACCGGATAGGCGCCGCGAATCAGGTATTGCGCGGTAAGCCCCTTCAGCGTCATGCCAGCGGCGGTCACGTCGTCGATTTCATCCGGCAGCAGGATCAGCGAATCGGCCGGCATGACCGCATATTCCGCATAGGAGCACGGCACGGCGCCATGCCCGCCGGCGACATAGGAAACCCGGTCGCCCGGCTGCACCACCGTCACACCCGCGCCCACAGCCTCCACTGTTCCCGCACCTTCCATGCCCAGGGTCACCGGCAGGTCCGGCAGAGGGTAGCGGCCGGTCCGCTGGTGCAGGTCGATGAAATTGACGCCGATGGCGCCATGCCGGATCAGCGCCTGGCCGGGACCCGGTGTTCCTGCCGCGACATCGTCCAACGTCAGTACTTCGGGGCCACCTGTCTGGTGGATTCTTACAGCCCTGAGCATATGGATTACTCCGTCAATGCGGTTTCGGATTTGGCCGCAGCATGGCGGATGGCGGAGCGCGGGGCAATGCGGTTACCCGTTGCGCCGCAGCATCGAATTACCGGATGAGACGCTTGCATTATCCGCATTGCGCCGACAATCTTGTCCCGGAATGAATGGTGCCGAAGCAAGGGAGGGCTGGATGCGCATGACGGTGGATGAGGCCCGGTCGCTGGCCGAACGCGTGCTGATGGCGCTTGATCATTCGGCGGAATACGCCAGGATCACCGCGGACCATCTCATCGACTGCGAATTGCGCGGGCTGCAATATGGCGGGCTGCCGCGCCTGGTCAGCATCGTGGAGCGGCTGCAGCGCACCGGTTCGCCGAAATTGCCGGTGACAATCGCCCACGAAACGCCGGTTTCCGCCCGCCTGAACGGCAATGACAATCTGGGCTATGTCGTCGCCCTCAAGGCGACAGAAATCGCCATCGCAAAATGCCGTGCCAGCGGCATCGCCATGGTTGGCGGCGATGACACCTGGTACACGGGCATGCTCTCCTATTTCGCCGAGATGGCGGCGGCAGAAGGCATGGTCACGATGATTGCCTCCAACGCCACGCCCTGGGTCGCCCCGCATGGCGCGACGGAAGGCCGCTTCGGCACCAATCCGATCTGCTTCGGCTTTCCCAGCACCGGCGATCCCATCATCTGGGATATCGGCACCTCGTCGATCATGCATGCGGAAGTGGTGCTGGCGAAGCGGTTGGGACAAAAGCTGGCGGACGGCATAGCCTTCGACGCTGAAGGGCGTCCGACAACGGATCCCGACGCCGCGCTGGGCGGCGCCTTCACCCCCTGGGGCGGGCATAAGGGGTCGGGGCTGGGCCATGTCGTCCAGCTACTCGGCGTGCTGGCGGGGTCGCCGATCCAGCCCCCGGAACTCGCCGGATTCGGCTTCGTTATCGTCGCCATGCGACCCGACCTGATGATGCCGGAGCAGGAATACCGCGAAAAGGTCACCGCCTATGCCGAGGCCGTCCGCGGAGCGCGCCCGGTTGCGGGCGGCGATCCCGTGCGGATGCCGTTCGACCGCTCCGCCGCCATCCGCCGCGAACGCAAGGCGGCGAACATTATCGATGTGCCGGATATCGTCCATCGCCGCCTGACGGACTTCGCTGCCACGGGACGGAACTGACGCCATGCCAGGAATCCGGCCGGGAACAGCCTTGCGGCATAGCCACCGGCGCATCCCCTGACTACCAATACGCGAGAATTGTCGCTAGCATGGTGCCACACTTTCACGCCGGGTGCGGATATAACCGCCCGGTGCGAGGGCAATGAAAATCGAAAGAATCTAACACGTAACGGGAGGAAACCACATGTTCAGGTTAACGACGAAACTGATCGCCACCGCGGCGTTTGTTGGCGCGCTTGGCGCCTATACAGCTGCCAGCGCCGAAGATTATCCGGAAACATTGCTCGAAAGAGACCGGAACTAAACCGTGACAAGACCACTCTATATGAACAAGCCGACCGAATGGTTCTCGGAAAAAATCAAGGAACGGACCGGCGGCAAGATCGATATCAAGCTTTACTATTCCGGTGCGCTGGGCAAGGCGAACGAAATCCTGCCGCTGGTATCCAAGGGTGCCATCGACATGGGCGCGCTGGTGCAGGGGTATTTCACCTCCAACCTGCCCTTCGCCGCCATGACCAACAGCTTGCCGATGACTTTCTTCGATCCGGAAGTCGCCATGTATGCGGCAATCGCGCTGGAAAAGACCAACCAGTCGCAGATCGACGAGTTCAAAAAGAATAATATCAAGCCGCTGGTCTATCGCTATCTGCCGAACTACAAGCTGATCTGCACCAAGCCGGTCCGCACCATGGCAGACCTGAAGAAGCTGAAAGTCCGCACCTTCGGCAACTACATGCCGAAAATGTTCGCCGCCATCGACGTGACGCCGGTCAACGTCCTGCCGACGGATAACTATGAAGCGCTGAAACGCGGCACGATGGACTGCTCCTACCTGACCGACGCCAACTTCCTGGCCTACAAGCTGCATGAAGTCGCGAAGTATATCATTGACGTGAAGTTCGGCGGCATCCACGCCTACTTCCTGGCGATGAACCTGGACAAGTTCAACGCCATGCCGGCAAACGTCCAGAAACTGTTTGTCGAAACCGGCCTGGAAGCAACCAAGTACAGCTCGGAAGTCACCAAACAGTCCGAAGCAGATGCGCTGAAGACGATGGTCGCGGCGGGCGCAGAAATTGTGAAGTTCGAGGATCAGGACAAGCTGAATGCGGCCGTTCCGGACATGGTCAAGCTCTGGATCGAGGAGATGGCGGGGCAGGGCCTGGAAAAGGAAGCGGCCCAGTATGCGTCCGAAGTCATGGCCTATTACAACAAACATAAAAAAGAATAGCCGGTCACGACCCCTGTAATACGCAAACAAACTGCGGCAGCCCGGATATTTGCGAGTATCCGGGCTGCGAGAGGTCAGCATTGGGCAGGCATGAAACAGATATTTCTCTTTCTCGATTATTCGATACAGCGGTTATGCGTCTTTGCGCTCGCCATCTCGGCGGTCTTTATCGGGTTGCTGGCGCTGATCGGCGCCGCCGATATTTTCGGCACCTCTATCCTGGCGATGCCTGTGCCCAGTTCGGTAGAGTATTCCGAAGCCGGTCTCGTCATCGTCGTCTTCATGGGGCTGGCCCAGGCGCAACGGCGCCGGGCCCATATCACCGTCGATATTTTCTCGGCGAAATTCACCGGCCTGGCGCAGAATCTCTCCGTTGGTATCGCCGTCATCGGTGCGATCCTGTTTTTCGGATTCATCGCGTGGCGTAGTGGATTTGCCGCCTGGGAAAGCGTCCTGATCGACGAGCGCTCCATGGGCCAGATCTCATTCCCGGTCTGGCCCGGCAAGGTCCTGCTCTGCGCCGGCTGCGTTATCGCCGCCCTGGAGGCCCTGCGCCAGTTCGCACATTTGCTTTGCGGCACCTATGACCGGGACCTGAAGGAGCAGCTGCGTGACTGAAGCACTGTATTACGGATTCGGGGCCATCGGCGTCCTGCTGCTCCTGGCCGGGCTGGGGATTCCCATTGCCTTCGCCATTGCGCTGGTCGGCGCGGTCGGCATGTACCAGGCCTCCGACCTGACCTATACGCTGATCACCTTCGAGACGCTGCCCTATGCTGTCGCCAGCGAATACGCCTTTGCGGTGATCCCGATGTTCGTGCTGATGGGCGCCTTCGCCTCGGCGTCCGGGATAATCAGCGAGCTGTATACGGCCGTGAACAAATGGCTCGCCTCGGTAAAGGGCGGTCTCTACATGGCCACCGCCGTCGCCTCGGCAGGATTTGCCGCGATCTCCGGCTCCACCGTGGTCAACGCGGCGATGTTCACACGGATCGCCCTGCCAGAAATGATCCAGTTCGGCTATCACAAGGGGATCAGCGCCGGATGCATCGCGGCGGCGGGAACCTTCGCTGCCCTGATCCCGCCCTCGCTCACCTTTGTCATCTTCGGCATTCTGACCGACGAATCGATTGGCGCGCTGTTCATTGCCGGCATCCTGCCCGGGCTTCTGACGGCAGCGTTCTACATCATCGCGATTCCACTGATGGTCCGGCTGCGGCCCGACTGGGCGCCACTGCCAGCCGCCAAACTGCAGTTGCGGGAGAAGCTGGCCGGGCTGAAGGGCCTCTGGCCGATGTTGCTGCTGGTCTTCATCGTCCTCGGCGGCATCTATACGGGCCTTGCCTCGCCAACCGCCGCCGGCGCGCTGGGCGCCACGGGCGCGCTGGCCATTTCGGTTGCCCGCCGCCGGATCACAACGGGCGATGTCTGGGTATCCTTCAAACAGACAGCCGAACTGACCGCCGTCCTGTTCATCCTGATCATCGCCGGGCTGCTGTTTTCGCGCTTCCTGGTGGTCTCCGGCTTCATTACCGACCTGACCGATATCGTCACCGGCAGCGGGCTGTCCGCCGCCTGGTTCATCTTTGTCATGGTGCTGATGTACTTGGTGCTGGGCATGTTCATCGACCCTCTGTCGATGCTTGTGATGACCGTGCCGTTCATCCATCCGGTCGTCAAAAGCTACGGGCTTGACCCGATCTGGTTCGGCGTCATCCTGTGCAAGATGATCGAAATCGCGGTTATCACGCCGCCCGTCGGGCTCAATTTGTTCGCGGTCGTCTCAGCATCGGAGGGACGGGTTTCGATCACCGACCTGTATCACGGCATCATGCCCTTCGTGCTGATCGAACTGGTCGTGCTGGGAATCCTGATCATGTTCCCCGCCATCTCCACCTGGCTGCCCGCGACGATGATGTAGTCCCGCAACCGGAACCGCATCACCGCCGGGCGGGCCCGGTCGTTATTGGCTCGGCGCCACGTCAAGCCGGATGACGATGCTTTCCAGCTCCGGCGACGGGGCCGGATAGCGCTGCATGACCAGCGGATCGTGCCCCGGCACGATATGCTGGTCGTCGGAGGCCAGCTTGCGCAGCTTGCGGAAGCTTTCCAGCATGAGGAACAGGTTTTCATGCGTCATGAACGGCGTGCCGTCCGTGATGCTTTCATAGTAATGCGCCGCATCGGAGGCCAGCACGACCCAGCCGCGCTTGGTGTGCACCCTGACCGATTGCAGCCCCCGCGTATGGCCGGGCATGTGATGCACCGAAATGCCCGGAAAGACCTCCTCGTCGCCGTCATGGAAAACAACCCGGTCGCCATACAGGGCGGAGACCATGTTGACGACCTCGCTGAGTACGAAGGAATGGCGCAGCGGCGGATGGGTCATGGCGCGGCCGGTCACGAAACCCATTTCCTCGTCCTGGATGTGGAACGTGGCCTTGGGAAATTTCTCCATATTGCCGACATGGTCGTAATGCATATGCGAGATGATGACATGCTCTACCTCGTTCGGGTCTGCGCCGACCAGCTTCAGCGACTCCGCCGGGCAACGCAGGCAGTTCCGCTTGCGGCGCTTGCCCTCCGATTCGCTGAACCCGATATCGAGGACCACAGTGCGGTCCGCGTTCCGGATGACCCAGACGAAATAATCCATCGGCAGCGGCGCCTCATGCGGATCGCCATGCACGAAGATCGCCCCCCGGGTGCCGACCCGGTCGCCGTATTTGATGGCAAAGACTTCATATTCTGGCAGTGACATTTTTGTCGCGTTCCCCCCTCGAAACTGAACCATTAAAGTGTCGCAAACCGTCGTCGCAGATTGATTCAATCTGCTCGGGGTTTGCTTCTAGCCGGCAATCTGCGTGCGCTGCATATGGCGGACGCTGACGAAATTGTCGTGAATGGCGTAGTGCACGGTGCAGCGATTGTCCCAGAACGCCACGGAGCCCTTGCGCCAGCGAAAGCGGCAGGTGAACTCCGGCCGGCTCTGGTGCTCATACAGGTATTCCAGGATCGGCGCGCTTTCCGCCTCGGTCATCCCTTCCAGCCCAACCGTATAGACACTGTTCACATACAGGCATTTGCGGCCGGTTTCCGGGTGTACCGCGACCACGGGATGGGCATGCACGGTCGGCTGCCAGTTCGAATCGTCGCGCACCTTGCTGGACCGTTTCTTGTTCACGTCGGATTGCGGGCCGGCCACCCGGATATCACTGTGCACGGCCTTCAGCCCCTCCAGCGTTGCCTTGAAGCCGTCGGACAGGGTTTCATACGCCATGTACTGGTTGGAAAACATCGTGTCGCCGCCATAATCCGGCGTCTCCAGCGCATAGAGGATCGCCCCCATGGGCCGCGTTTCCATCATCGTCGTATCGGCATGCCACCACTCCCCGGTGGCCATGGTATCCCCCGGCTTGCGCAGCAGGTAGACGGTTTCCTTGTCTTCCTGGCCCAGCTGGTAGTTGGGATGGATGAACAGGTCGCCGAAGCGCCGCGAGAAGGCCTTGTGGCGATCGACCGGCAGGTCCTGGTCGCGGAAGAAGATCACCAGGTGTTCGAGCAGCGCCTGGCGGATTTCGCCGATCACCGCGTCATCCAGGTCCTCGGCGATATTGACGCCGCCAATTTCTGCGCCCAGCGCACCGGCAATCGGCGCTACGGTAATATGTCTGTATTCGGTCATCGATCGTATCCTGTTCGCGTTGACCCGCCCGGGCCTTGCGCCCGGCAGGGAATGGCGAACAGCCTAACCTAACACGCCAGCGGCGCAAACCCGGCCTCGCATGACCATTGCCCGTCCGGGTTAACAGCGGGAAAACGCCGGTTACCTGACGGATACGAGGTTGTCCAGAAACTGCTGCGCGCAATTGCGCCAGGAAAACGTCAGCGCGTAATCACGGCAGGTCTCGCGGGAAACGGACAGCGCGGATTCGGCCGCTTTCTGCAGATCCTCGTCGAGGCACCCCACGGCGGCGCCGTTAATGACATCGCGCGGTCCCGGCACCGGATAGGCGGCAACCGGCACGCCCGACGCCAGGGCCTCCAGCAGAACCAGTCCAAATGTGTCGGTCCGGCTCGGAAACACAAAGACATCCGCCGCCGCATAGAAATGCGCCAGTTCCCTGCCGCTTTTCATCCCGACAAACCGGACATCGGGGTATTTGCGCCGCAACTCGGACAGCAGGGGCCCGTCCCCCACGACATAGCGCGTGCCGGGCAGGTCCAATTTGAGGAACGCCTCGATATTTTTCTCCACTGCGACCCGGCCGACATACAGCCAGATCGGCCCCGGCCCCTCGACCGTTGCCGTGGCGTCGGGATGGAACAGCTCCGTATCCACGCCGCGCGACCACTCGCACAGATTCTCGAACCCCTGCTTCGTCAGGTCGTCGCGGATGCTTTGCGTCGCCACCATGATACGGCGCGACGGGCGGTGGAACCGGCGCAGCATACGATAGGTCAGGCTTACCGGCACCCGCACGCGGGCATGGACATATTCGGGGAACCTTGTGTGATAGGCGGTCGTGAAGGCCATCCGGTGCTTCACGCAGTAGCGCCGCGCCGCGATGCCGAGCGGCCCTTCGGTCGCGATATGGATCGCGTCCGGGTTCAGCGCGGCGATTTCCTTCGCCATGCCTCGGGAGGCGTGGATCGCCAGTCTGATTTCGGGGTAGGTCGGGCAGGCAATCGTCCGGAACCGGTCCGGGCCGACGCAGGTCACGGTATGGCCAAGCTTGCGCAGTTCACCGATGGTCGTGTCCAGCGTGCGCACCACGCCATTGACCTGCGGATGCCAGGCGTCCGAAACGATGAGGATGTTCATGCTGCGGCAGGTACCAGGGCACGTTCCCGACTGACTTCCGCCCAGCGGACAATCTCGAAGCTGCCGTCACCGGATTCGGTCAGCGCCGTGCAGCTTTCCACCCAATCGCCGGAGTTCATGTAGCGGATGCCGTTGATGTCGCGGATTTCCGCCCGGTGTATATGGCCGCAGACCACGCCGTCCAGGTCGCGCCGGTTCGCCTCCGCCGCCAGCGCGGTTTCGAAAGCGCTCACGAATTCGACCGCGTTCTTGACCTTGTCCTTCAGATAGGCGGACAGTGACCAGTAGGGCAGGCCGAGCAGCCGACGGGCATCGTTCAGGTAATTGTTGAGCCACAGCAGGACCGTGTAGGCCCAGTCGCCCAGCAGCGCGACCCATTTGGCGTATTTCACGACGACGTCAAAATCATCCCCATGCGTGACCAGATAGCGGCGGCCGTCGACGCCGGTATGGATGCACTCGCGCTGAACATCGACCCCCCCCAACTGTATGCCGGTATACTCCCGCAGCATTTCGTCGTGGTTGCCGGGAATGTAGATGACCTCGGTGCCCGACTTCGCCATGTCGAGCACAGCGCTGACGATCTCGTTGTGGGCGGTCGGCCAGTACCATGACCGTTTCAGCCGCCAGCCATCTACGATGTCGCCGACGAGATACAACTGGTCGCATTTTACATTGTTCAGGAAGTCGAGCAGAAACTCCGCCTTGCAACCGCGTGTTCCCAAATGAACGTCCGAAATCCAGATCGAACGGTACCGACTGACACCTCGTAATCCATGCATCGCGAAACTCTTCTTTTCCGTTTGCACGCTGGTATATTTTGGAATTACAGGAGGTTTCCAAGACAAACAACAAAAAATATTGATATTTATTCAAAATAACATTGCCGTAACACAACAGAAACAAATAATTAAAACAACTACACAGAATCACCTTCATTGTTACATTCTTAATTCATTAACTGTATTTGAAAACACCCGCAGGCACCTGAACATGACATCGAGCCCGCCCCGCCTTCTCGTGATCTACAACCCCGCCGCCGGCCCGAGCCGCAGTCGCCGCTTCCAGTTGACGCTTGCCCGATTGCGGCGGCGCGGCTGCCGCATCAACATCAAGGAAACCAACCGGCGCGGCGACGCCGAGGAAATTGCCGGAAAATCCAATCTCGACGACATCGATATCGTTGTTGCCGCCGGCGGCGACGGCACGATCAACGAGGTAATCAATGGCCTGGTCGGCCGAGGCTGCCCGCTGGCGCTGATACCA
>JAQCHR010000050.1 GCA_027619655.1 Pseudomonadota bacterium | reverse complement strand
CTCTATTCCGGGGAATGGCAGCACACTATAGGTGGTAGGTGTGGGTGAAAGGCGGATAGGCAAGCAACAACTTGCGATATATTGCAGAAAATTTTATAAAAATACATTGATAATTATTTTATATTTTTGAATTACTTAGTAATAATATTTTTTATTTGATTATTTTTTCGTTTACTTGAAAATGACCAAGTCAAACTGCCTCCGTATCCCAAGGACCATGTGACGCGCCATGCAAACACATCATCTCGAGCATCTCAGGGATATTGCCCACGCACAGATACGCCCCGAGAAACAGGACCTTCTGCAGACGCTCAGCGCCGCTTGCCTGGCCCCCGGCACCAAACTGGGCCCGGCGGAATCGGCCCTGTTGAGCGATATTTTCCGCCAGTTGATCCGGGATGTCGAAATGCCGGTGCGCCGCGCATTGGCCCGGCAACTCTCGGAACGGGACGATGCGCCGCACGACCTGATCCTCATGCTGGCCGATGATGTGATCGATGTCTCGTTTCCGGTCCTCGCCAAAAGCAAGATTCTGGAAGACGGGGAACTGATCGGCATTGTATCGCGGCATGCCAAGCAGCATGCACTGGCCATCTCGCAGCGCAAGACCGTCAGCGCGGCGGTCAGCGACGCCCTTGTCGAAACAGGCAGCACCGATGTCATGGTATCGCTGCTGGGCAATGACGGCGCCAAGATCCGGCCGCGCACCATGCAGAACCTCGTCAGCCGGTCGAAGGATATCAAGGAACTGCAATCGCCCCTTCTGGGCCGCAAGGACCTGAACCTCGACATGGCGATCCGCATGGCCGACTGGGTCGGCGAATCGCTGCGCCGGTTAATCCTCAACCGGTTCGACATCAGCGAGGGCCAGCTGCGCGCCGCGGTCTCCGATGCCGTGCTGGAGGCCATCGACGACGATATATTCGGTGAAATGGAATGGTCGCCCGCCGTGCCGGAAGGGCCCACCGAGGGACCCGCCGTTGCCCTGCTCGACGCGCTGAGCCACGACAATATCGCGTTGTTCAAACGCAGCTTCGAAGCGACGACCAACCTGACTTCGGCCTGGGCGGAACGGTCGCTCTACCCGTCCCCGGAAGCGCTGGCGATCGCCAGCCGCGCCATCGGCCTCGACTGCGAAACCTATACCCGCATCCTCTGCCATCTGCACAGCTCGGACATCTATTCCGCCTTTCAGAAATCGCCGCTATATGCACGTGTCGTGCAATATTTCAGCAGCCTGACGGAAGACAGCGCCAGTTGCGTGCTTGAAAGCTGGCAGGAAATAGGCGGCAAATAGGCCAGGATTCACGGCGGCACTTTCCCCGCTGGCAGGCGCCCGTTAAGCTGGCGCCTCATCGCCATCAGGGGGACCGCCATGGATTTCGAATATTCCGAACGCACGCGCGAATTGCAGGCGCGGGTCACGGCGTTCATGGACGAACATATCTATCCGAACGAGGCGACCTTCCTCGAACAGCTCGACGAAGGCGATACCCGCTGGAAACCCGTTCCCATCATCGCGGAACTGAAGGAGAAGGCGAAGGCCGAAGGCCTGTGGAACCTGTTCCTGCCGGAAAGCGACCAGGGCGCCGGGCTGACCAATATCGAATACGCGCCGCTGTGTGAAATCATGGGCCGGGTCAACTGGGCGCCGGAAGTCTTCAACTGCTCCGCGCCGGATACCGGAAACATGGAAACGCTGGTGCGGTATGCGACGGATGAACAGAAGCAGCAATGGCTGGAACCGTTGCTCGCCGGCGAGATTCGCTCCGCCTTCGCCATGACCGAGCCGAAGGTCGCATCCTCCGACGCCACCAATATCGAAACCAGCATTACCCGCGACGGCGACGAATACGTCATCAACGGCCATAAATGGTGGACCTCCGGCATTGGCGACCCGCATTGCAAGCTGCTGATCGTCATGGGCAAGACCGATCCCGACGCCGCCACCTATAACCAGCAATCCATGATCCTGGTGCCGCGCGATACCCCGGGCATCCGGGTGCTGCGCATGCTGAACGTCATGGGTTTCGACGACGCGCCGCATGGCCATGGCGAGGTCGTGTTCGACAATGTCCGGGTGCCGGCCGCCAACATGCTGCTGGGCGAAGGCCGGGGATTCGAGATCGCGCAGGGGCGGCTTGGCCCCGGGCGCATCCATCACTGCATGCGGATCATCGGCGTCGCCGAACGGGCGCTGGAACTGCTGTGCAAGCGCGCCACCGAACGCACGACCTGGGGCATGAAGCTGGCCGACCGGGGCGTGACCCAGGAGCGGATCGCCGATGCCAGGATACAGATCGAGATGTGCCGCTTGCTGGTGCTGAAGGCCGCTTTCATGATGGATACGGTCGGCAACAAGGAAGCCCGCCAGGAAATCGCCATGATCAAGGTCGCGGCGCCGAACATGGCGCTCGACGTCGTCGACAAGGCAATGCAACTGCATGGCGGCGGCGCGATGAGCCAGGAATTTCCGCTCGCCTATATGTATGCGCGGTTGCGGGCCCTGCGCTTCGCCGATGGCCCGGACGAGGTGCATCGCCAGCAGATTGCGCGGCTGGAACTGCGCCGCCACAACTACAAGGCGGGTGTCCGGGGCTAACCTGCCTTCACCATGCCCCAGGCCATTTCGGACCAGACCTTCGGCAGGTCGCCCTTGCTGACGGCTTCCGGCGAGGGCGAGTTTCCCTGGATGCCGCGGTAGTAGACGCCCTGGACGATAGCGGCGAGCCGGAACAGCGACAGCACTAGGTAGAACGGCCAGTTTTCAATCTCCGGCCGGCCGGTCCGGCGGCAATAGGCGGCCACGTAGTCGGATTCCGAAGGAATACCATAGGTCTTGTAGTCCAGCCCGATGATGTCCCCCCGGTTCGGGTCCGGCATGTGGTAGGGCAGGCAGTTATAGGCGAGATCCGAGAGCGGATTGCCCAGGGTCCCCAGCTCCCAGTCTACCACCGCCAGCACGCGCGGCTCGGTCGGATGCAGGATCATGTTCTGCAGCCGGAAATCGCCATGCGCGATCGTTGTTTCACTGTCATCGGGCAGGTTCTTCGGCAGCCATTCGATCAGGTCTTCCATCGCCTGGATCCGGTTGGTTTCCGTCGAACGGTACTGTTTCGTCCAGCGGCTGACCTGCCGGCCCATATAGCCGCCGACCCGGCCGTAATCGCCCAGCCCGATGGATTCGTAATCGACCCTGTGCAGCTTCGCCAGCGTATCGTTCATCGCATCGTAGATTGCGGCACGTTCCCCCGGGCTCTGGTCCGGCAGCGACGGATCCAGCACGACCCGCCCCAGCACGAACTCCATGATGTAGAAGGCCTGCCCCAGAATCGATTCGTCCTCGCACAGGGCATAGGCCTTCGCCACCGGTACGTCGGTCCGGCCAAGCGCCCGGATCACCCTGAATTCCCGGTCGACGGCATGCGCGGAAGGCAGCAGGTCGCCGGCGGGTTTCTTGCGCAGCACATAGCGCTTTCCGCCCGCATCGGTCAGGACGAATGTCGGATTGGACATCCCGCCCATGCATTGCCCGGCTTCGAAGGGGCCACGATAGCCCTCGACATGTTTTTCCATATAGCGCGACAGCGCCGCTGCGTCGAAATGGTCTTCTGCCTGCACCGGCATGGCGGAATCGGTTGACCCAATGGCGGGTTTTTTCTCGGTCATCGCATTCCTGACGGATCATTTATGTATAGGGTCATTGCGGCACCATAGATCAGATCATGATTTGTTGGAATCGCCTGCGAAGGCGCTTTCGCCGCGGATTACAGACTGTCCGCATCAGATTTCGTCATTGATCCCTATTTCACCGCCTCGAGGTTCAGGCTCATCTGCAGCCCGTTCACCTTGTCCATATGCGGCAGGTAGGATTGCGAATAATCGTCGACATGGCTTTGTTCCGTCTTGCGCCAGTCCCATCGGCGTACCTCGCTGAATCCGATCTGCAGCAGTGACGCCGTCAGGAAGGGTTCATCGAATATCATCTGGTGAAAATCGTATTCATCGCGCTGCCCGCCGACGATCAGGCCGACGACGCCGTTCAGCCCGTCCGCGAGACCGTGTTCGTGGTAGATTTTGGCGCAGGCAGCGAAATCGGGAACCGACAGCCGCAAAATCCCCCCCGGTCGCAGCGCGCGCAACCATTCGCGCAGCGGTTCGATAAAATGTTCACGGTCGTAATGTTCCAGCAGGTGGCTGCAATAGATCAGGTCCACGGAACCGTTCTTCACGAAATCTAGCTTCTCCGCCCGGCACACATGATCGACATGCGGCAATGGCCGCGTATCCACATGGACGAAGCCCGGAATGATCCGCGAACCGCAGCCGATATGGAGTTTCAGCGACCTGCTGTCATTGCTCAATTCAATGTACTCCTTCAAGCCAGCTGCCGGGCCGCGAGAATCCCGCGGTTTCCGGCAGTTCGGCAGCGCCGCGCTTGATCCCGCAGGCGAGGAAGCGCTTCATCGGCCGGGTATGGACCTGGATATCGCCCGCCGCGAACCCGGCATCCAGGAACCAGCGCGCCAGCGCCAGTTCCGACGGCGCATAGAAATTCCATCCCTTGATCGCGGTGCCGGAATAATGACACACGCTGTCCCGGCTTTCCGTATCCGCCTTGGTTTCGATGATCAGCCGGCCGCCCGGCCGCAGATAGCAGAAACAGATACGCAGCAGCAGGACCGGATCCGTAACGTGGTACAGGACGCCGCTGCTATAGACGATGTCGAATGTCTGCCGCAGGGCGGGGTCGTCGCGGTAGACGCTCATCTCCCGCACGGTCGCCGGGCAGCCGACCAGTTCCAGCAACCGCGCTGCCGAGGCCGCCGAACGCGGATGTTCCTCGGTCGCCGTCACCTCGGCGCCAAGCCCGCTCAGCACCAGCACATCGCCCCCGGACCAGCAGCCGATATCGAGCACTTTCCGGCCGTTCAGGTCCGGCGGCAGGAACCCCGTCCGGATCGCCTCAGTCGTGATTTCGACATGGCGCGCCCCCATGGCGCCGCTTCGCATGGCACCATGGCCAAAATCATGATCATGCCCCCAGATGAAGAAGTCGCGGAACTGTTTCGATGACGCCGCGTGCCAGAATTCATCCGGCATCTCGTCATCCTCGAACTCGCGGGCGAGTTGCCCCATCACCTTGCGCGCCGAAGCCGCATCCGGCAGGTGCCATCGACGCAGCACCCGCGCAACGGCCTGTTCGGCATCCGCCGACGCCATCACGCTGTCCGGACGGGTGAACAACGCGCCGGACGATTCCTTGATATGTTCCGTGACCATTCGGCAATCCTGACAATGCGTCGCACGGGCACGTGCAGCGACCGGCGAACCGCTCCTCCCTACCCGATTCCCGCCGGTGCCGCCAGCGGCCGGGGAGAACCCGCGTTGCGGCGGTTCGGTCCGGCGCTCCTACCCGTTCGTATCGGCCCGCACCCGCCCGCGCGAATCGCCGAACCGGTCGGTCAGGACATCCTCGAAATCCGCGCCTTCCTCGGAAAACCAGCTTCCGGGCCGGGTCCGATAGGCTTCGGGTTTCCAGGGCTGTTCGGGTTCCGTGCCCTCGGCCAGTGATTTGGCAGCATCCAGCAGGGTGCGCCGGAACCGGACCACGGCGGCATCGGTTGCGGTCAGGGTTTCCGCCGTGCGGTCGACGATATAGCCCTGGCTCTGCTGGATCATCAGGTCCTGTTCGGCAAGCCCCTGCACCCCGGTGAAACTCTCCGTTTTCTGCGCCGCCCGGTCGATCTGGAATTCGTTCGACCGGTTGCGCAGCGGTATGTAGTCCGGGCCGAGTTCGGCCATGATGCCATGGCCCTTGCGCAGTTTCGCGCGTTCCGCCGCGCCGATGTCCCGCTCCGGATTCCAGGCGTAGCAGTAGATCCAGCTGGCCCGGTCGGTGACCGGCACCACCGTGAAACCGAAATAGGTTTCGCCGGGCAGCGTCGAAGGCCCGGTCCCGTGCGACGGCAGCATGAACTGGGTCATCCGCCAGTAGATCCCGTCCTCATCCGCCGCCCGCGCGCCGCCGACCACGAAACCGGCATCGTGCTCCAGAATCTGGAACCGGGGCATCGGATCGTTGCGGATCCATTTCAGCCGGCGCGCATCGGCGGGCGCATCGGGGTTTTCGTTGGACGGCACCGACGGCGCCGGCATGTGCAGGAACGAAAAATGCGAGGTATCGAGATCGCCTTCCAGCACCTGCGCCCAGTTGCATTCGATCAGCTGTTTGGTGACATGGCGCTGTTGCGGCGTCACCAGGCCGAACTCCAGCTGCGGGATGTCAGGAACCCTGTCCCGCGGGCCGAGCCACGCCCAGACGATCTCGCCGAATTCACGCGTCGGGTAGGATTTCGCCCGCACGGTGTCATGGTGGCGCGCGCCCGCCGGCACGTTGGGCAGGTCCATCGCCTTGCCGGTGACGTCGAATTTCCAGCCGTGATAGACGCAGCGCAGGCCGCATTCCTCGTTGCGCCCGTAGAACAGCTCCGCCCCCCGGTGCGGGCAGTGCGCCTGGATCAGCCCGATCCGTCCTTCGGTATCCCGGAAGGCGACCAGTTCCTCGCCCAGCACCGTCACCCGGACCGGCGCGCCATCCGGTTCCGCCAGTTCCTCGGACAGCGCCACGGGCTGCCAGAAGCGGCGGAAATAGGCACCCATGGCGGTATCCGCGCCGGTCTGCGTCAACAGGTCATTGTCTTCAGCCGAAAGCATGTTTCCCTCCATCCCCCTGGCCCGACCATAGCGAAAAATGCCGTGGCGCCAAAGCCGCCGGACTATGGCATCTCGGACCAGCGCCGCCACATGGCTTCATAGGCGTCTTCCAGTTCCCGCGCCGCACGCGGCCCATCGGTCAGACCGGACGCGGCGACCCTGTCCCGCAGCGCGGCCCGGTCCGGCCGGGTTCGCGCCAGCCTCGGCGGCGATGGCGACGAATTCATCCGGCGACCCGGCAACCCAGTCGCCGCAGCCGGCATGGGCCAGCAGGCTGGCGCCGTACCGCGCGGTCGATCGATCCCCTGCCAGCGTCACGACCGGCGTCCCCATCCACAGCGCCTCGCAGCTTGTGGTCGCGCCGTTATAGGGCAAGGTATCCAGGGCGATATCGACCGCGCCATAGAGGGCAAGGTGATCGTCGCGGGACGCCGTCCGGGCCGCGAAGTCGAGACGGGACGGATCGACGCCATGCGCCGCGAAGGCATCGCGCATCCGCTGCCCGACATCCGGATCGGCAAGTTGCCGCGCCTTCAGCATCAGCCGCGAGCCCGGTACCGCGTTCATCACCCGCGCCCAGAGCGCGATCACCCCAGGGTTCATTTTCGACAGGTTGTTGAAGGAACCGAAGGTGATCGGACCCCTGGCGCCACTTTCCGGCAGCGGGCATTCGGGCGGCGCGTAACATAAAAACCCGCCCGGCAGCCGCCACAGCGACTCGGTCCACCAGGCTTCGGCGCCGTCCGGGTCGGCCAGGATATCCGTCAGCCGGTAATCCATCTGCGGCAGGCCGGTCGTCGCGCCATAGCCGAGCCAGGTGACCTGTACCGGCGCGGCGCGGCGCGCGAATACCGGCAGCCGGTTGTTGGCCGTATGCCCCGCCAGATCGACAAGCACCTGGATGCCGTCGGCGCGAATGCGGTCATACAATGCGGCATCGGTATCCGCGCGAGTGTCGCGCCATTCGTCCGCCTCTTCCCACAGGGTCGCGGTGACCGTGTCGGGCGCGGCAACATCGCTATAGGCATACAGGGTGATACGTGCCGGATCGTGGTGACGGAAGACCGATTGCAGGAAATAGGCGACGGAATGTTCGTGGAAATCAGGTGACACATATCCCACCCGCAGCGGATCCCCGGACGGGATGTCGAACACCCGCGGCGGTGCTGGTGGCGCATGGCTTTGCGCCCAGTTGCGATGCGCCGCCACCAGTTTCGCCGCGGTCATGGCAGGATCATATCCAAGGCACATCAGCAGGTTCGAATGGAACCCCGGATCGTCGGGCGCATAGGCGACGGCCCGCGTATAGGATGCCTGCGCCTCGCCCAGCCGCCCCAGCGCCTTCAGCAGGATCGCGTAATTGTTGTGCGTTTCCGCCCGGCCCGGGTCGGCGACGATGGCCCGCCGGCAGGCTGCCTCGGCTTGCGAATAGCGGCCAAGCGATGTCAGCGCCGCGGCCCTGTGGCTCCAGGCGACCGCATCGTCGGGATGCGCAGCAATGACCATGTCGAAACAGTCGAGCGCCTGGTCCAGCCTGCCGGATTCCAGCAGGACGATACCCAGATTGGCCCACGCTTCGATATAGTCGGGCCGGCGCTGCAGCGCGGCCTGATAGCAGGCGATCGCCTTCGCCGGATCGCCGGCCTGCCGCAATACATTGCCGTAATTGTTATGGATTTCCGGCAAGTCCGGGTTCAGCATCAGCGCCCTGCGCATCGTGCGCTCGGCTTCCGCCACGGCGCCCGTCGCGGCCAGGGCCATGCCAAGGTCGTTCCACAACAGGGCCGATCGCGGGTCCAGCGCCGCCGCCGCGCGCAGCGCCGCGATCCCGGCCTCGTAATCGCCCATGGCCAGCCGGGTCGCGCCAAGCCGCCCGCGCAGCGTGGCATTGTCCGGGTCATCCGCCAGCGCAGCCTCCAGGCGTCGCGCCGTCCCGGCCAGATCTCCGCCCTGATCGATCATCGACTCATCCATTCCGCGAACGGGGCATTGGCCCCGCCGGTGACAGCGTATACCATCGCCGCAAATGAAGCGCAGAAATCAGGAGTGCGACCGTGAAAATCACCGACATCAAGACCATCGGACTGGAGTTCCCCTTCAATCACCGCGGCGGCCCGAAGGCCAGCGGGGGGCGCGGCTGGAAGGTCCTGTCCACCGTGCTCGTCCAGGTCACGACCGACACGGGGATCGTGGGTTACGGCGAGGCGTTCAGCTATAACTGCCGCCGCGCCGTGCAGGCGGTGATCGAGGATACCATCGCGCCCTTCGCCATCGGCGAGGATGCCAGCAACATCGCCGGGCTGAGCCGCGGGCTGCAGCAGAAGCTGCACCTTTTCGGCCGGCACGGCATCACGATCTTCGGGCTGTCGGGGCTGGACCTCGCGCTCTGGGATATCGCGGGCAAGGCGGCGGGCGTGCCGGTGCACAAGCTGCTGGGCGGCCCGGCGCACAAGCGGATCGAGGGCTATGCCAGCCTGTTCCGCTTCGCCGACGTCGATTCGGTCATCGACAATTGCCGCAAGGCCGTCGACGAGGGGTTCAAGTACATCAAGCTGCACGAGATCACCGAACCGGAAGTCCGCGCAGCGCGCGAAACGGTCGGCCCCGATGTCGCCATCATGATCGACACCAACTGCCCCTGGACGCCGGCAGAGGCGCGGCTGGCCGCAAAATGGATGAAGCAGTACGATCCGTACTGGCTGGAAGAGCCGATCTTCGCCCCGGAAGACTTTCCGGCGCTGGCGCGGCTGCGGCGCGAAAGCGGCATCCCGATTGCTGTGGGCGAAAACGCCTGCACCTGCTATGAGTTCCAGGCGATGTTCGCGGCGCAGGCGGTCGATTATGCTCAGCCCAGCGTGACCAAGGTCGGCGGCATCACGGAGTTCCGGAAAATTGCGGCACTGGCGGAAACACAGGGCGTGACGGTGGTGCCGCATTCGCCCTATTTTGGCCCGGGCTTCCTGGCCACGCTGCAGCTGATGGCCGCGCAGCCGGTGCCGGGGCTGATCGAAAGCTATTATGTGACTCCGGAGGCGACCCTTTACGGCGACCTGATCGCGCCGGACGGTCCTGCATTCAACGTGCCGCAGGGCCCTGGCCTGGGCGCGGATCCGGATCCGGCAATCATTGAAAAATACCGGGTCAGCTGACGGCCATTGCGGCTCAGATCAGCCGGGTTACCGCAAAAACAATAAGACCCCAGAGGACAGCACTGCCGCCGGCGATAAACAGCGTCGCGCGGCACGCTGTCCAACTTTCCGTCATGTTCCGTTCACTGATCGCCGATGGTGCCGGGCTCATGAAAATTCTCTCCCCATGGGTAGTACACCACATAAACGGCAAAAGATTAACAAAAGGTTAACGCGGTGGCATCGCCAGTAAATTTATTTGCTGACCCGCAGATTGATGAGCTGCTCGGCGATATCCTTGAAGGCCGTCTGCAGCGCAGTTCCATTGCCTGAATCGAAGTATTTGTCAGGCTCCGAGGCGCAGTTCTCATAGATCTGCTTCGTATTGTTGTCGTTCAGCTGGAATGTCACCGTATAGATGATGATTCCTTCCGACTTCATGTTCTCGCAGACTTCCGACAGGCGGTTGTTGAGGATG
The DNA here is from genome assembly GCA_027619655.1 of Pseudomonadota bacterium. GTDB lineage: Bacteria > Pseudomonadota > Alphaproteobacteria > UBA8366 > MarineAlpha4-Bin1. The sequence continues at coordinate 2,351 of JAQCHR010000050.1, read as the reverse complement.
GTTTTCGCGGCATTCTTTTTTGTCGTGCCCAGGGAGCCGTCATGCAGCCGCCCGTAGCCCGCGTAATCGGCGGAAAAATCGCTGCCCGGCGCGGTAAAATACCCGTTCACGCCATCCGTCATCAGGATCGCGACCTTGTCGTAACCCGGTGTCTGATACGGCAGCCCCTCGGAGAACGGCGCATCCGGCGACAAAACGCGCCAGCCCCACATCATGCCAATATTGCTGAACGTCCCGCCCCGGCACCACGCCTCCATCGCGCCCACCGCCGCATCGAGCGTCGCCTTGTTCGCCGTCAGCGGCACGACCGGCGTCGGGCAGCCGAGATCGGGGCCCGTACTGCTGTTGCAGAGATCCGGATCGTCCAGAACCACCGGCCAGACGTTATCCTGCGCCGAGTCCCAGAAGTAGCGCGGCCATTCGTTGCCGGCGCTGAACGGAATATCCTCGACATCGTTGGGATAGCTGCGGCCAAGCACGCAGCCGTTCCAGGCTTCGTTGTCGGTCGGATCATAGGTTGCGGCATCCGCCGCCGTGACCACGCTGGGCGCGATACCGCCGACATTGACCGACGCCGAATACGGTACGATCCCGACTTTCAGATTGGCTTGCAGTTCCGGCACCTGAAACAGGATATCGACCAGATCCTGCGATGCGCCGCGCAGCGATTCCAGCTTTCCGCCTTTCACTGGCCGCTGCAGCACAAGGATCAGCACGACTTCCAGCCCCTTGCGCAGGATTTCCGCCGATGCGGTCACGGTAATTTCGCCCTGCCCGATCAGTTGCATGATCGTCGTTTCGACCGTAACCGACTCGCTGACCGTGATCACGCCGCCGTCAATGGCCACCGTGGGCGTCGAGGGCGTCCCCGGCGAATTCGCGGAGTAATTGGCGAAGAAATACTGCTCCGCAATGCTTTTGATCTCCGCTTCGGTGCTGCCGGCGGCGCCCGCCGCCAGCCCGGCCGCGTCGAGGGCAAAGGCAAGCCGCGACCGCGCCATATAGGCCCGCGACACATCGACCACCGTCCCCACGCCCAGCACCACCGGCACCGCAGCGAAGGCCCACAACACCAGAACGCTGCCGCGCTGGTTGCGCGTCAAAATGGCCAGGAACCGTGAAAAACGGGATGCTATTTCCGATAAGCGTTTCACCATGGCAATCTCCCGTCACTCCCGCATAATCGAGGCGCTGCGCCGCGGATGCGCGAATGCAACTTCTTCAAGCTGGATGTCGCCGAATACGAGGTTCCCGAACAGCGGCGTGTAGGTATATTGCGCCCGGACAATGACGACGCTGCTTCCCGGCGTCCCCAGCCCCGCCGCAAGGCCGGTCGCATCCGCCACCACCCCGCCCCGCAGGCTTTCGGCCCAGTCCACGCTTGGCGAGCCGTCGTCCGGATCGAAGACGACGCTGGATATGCCGACCGAAAGACCCTGTTCCAGATAGGGCTGAATGACGAGATTCGCCGCGGAGAAAATATCGGCCAGCCGGGCGTTCTTCAGGATCGGTTTCTGGGTGGTCAGGTCCGCGGTCGCATAGGCGGCGTTCTGCAGTTTGCGGTCAAGGCGCAACAGCGCCGTCGCTTCCACGACCCCCGTCAGCATCAGCGCCATCATCGGCACGATCAGGACGAATTCGGTCAGCGCCGCCCCTCGCGTGCACCGCAGGCACCGAACAAGGTGATGAGGCAGCCGCATCATCCGCCCAACTCGTACGGTTCGTTCTGGAACGCCATGGTCGCCATCAGCAACGTGCCGCCGGAGCCGTCGGATGACAACGCCTGCGCCACAAGCGGCGTCATGTATTGCCAGCGATACAGTACCCGGACGATGGTAATGTCGCCGCTGTCGCCGGGCGTGAACGCCGCATCGACCAGCGCACCATCCTCGTCAAATTGCAGGGTCGTATCGACCGATTCGAAACTGTCGAATTTCCGGACGTCAAACGCCACCTCGTTGCAATCGATCAGGTTGAACAACTCGGCGCAAAGCCGGGTGCGGAACGTCTCCAGCGGGTTGGCGGCAACCTGCACCTGACCGGTCCGGATCTGCCGCGCCGCCGATTCCGCCGCGCCTTCCAGCGCCGCGCCGACAAACAGCGTCATGCCGACTTCGATCGTCGATACCATCAGCAGAATGACGAAGGGGGCGACGAAGGCGAACTCCACCATCATGCCGCCGGTCTCCGACCGCAGGAGCGCCTTGCAGGGGAACCGTGCCGCGAAGTATTTCGCCTGAAACGGCCACTTCATTGGGGTTGTCCTACCCGTACAGTTAAATTGGCGGGACGTTAAATAAAAAATCTCAATACTTCAAATAATATTTATTTAATATAAATAACTTATAATA
>JAQCHR010000049.1 GCA_027619655.1 Pseudomonadota bacterium | reverse complement strand
CGTCGCCCGGACCATCGCCCTGGCGGAAACGCAGGAAGAAGCCGAAGCAATCGGACGGCGCGGCGCGGAATTCATGTTCGGCGCCTATCTGCGCAACAACCACCATATCCGGGGGAAGCCCGGCGACGCCACGGGCAAGACCCAGTCAAACGAAGCCCTGCTGGCGGCAGAAGCCGCGAATATGGACCCGGTGGAACGCTATATCCAGCAGGTGGCCATCTGCGGGACGCCGGAAAGGGCCATCGACATCATCCAGGAACTGCAGGAAACCGTCCCGCTCGACTACCTGATGATCGCGCCGTTGAGTCACAGTTCATTCACGCTATTCACCGAGAAGGTCCTGCCGAAGTTTCTGTAAGCGGTCAGCAAGCCGGCGGCTTGCCGTTCACCGAGGGGTTCGCCGCCAGCATGCGGCCGACTACCAGCGGCGCGACGATTGACGTCGCGATGACAACGACGACGATCCCGGAAAACAGTTCCGGTGGCACGGCCCAGTCGCCGAGCCTGCGGCCCTCGCTCATCACGACCATGGCGATTTCGGCGCGCGGCACCATGCTGACGCCGATCAGCAAGGCGCCGTTCCAGCCCATCATCCGGCGCGCCGGCAGGGCGGCGCCCACAACCTTGCCCGCGACCCCGGCGACCAGCAGAACGGCGCCGATCCACAAGCCGTATTGCAACGCACCCGGATCGAGATTGAGGCCGATATTGATGAAGAAGAAAGGCGTGAACAGGTCATAGATCGACCCGAACGATGCATCGACCCTGACTGACTCCGCATCGCGGCTGAACATCAGCCCAGCGAACAACGCGCCAACCGCCAGGGAAAAGCCGAGCCATCCGGCAACGGCCGCGATGACGAAGGTCATGCCAAGGACGATGAGCAAAGGGTCCGGCGTTGGCTCAATCCGCATGAAAAACGATGTAATCGGTTGCTCGAGATAACGCGCAAAGACGACACAGAAAGCGACGAAGAGGGCGACTTTCAGCAGGAAGAGCCCGCCAACCTGCAGTACTGGACCGGTAATATCGCCATTGCCGGACGCGATTATCGGCGCGATGGCAAACAGCATGATCATGAAAGCGATGCCGGACAGATCGTCCAGTTCGGCGACATCCGTCAACAGCACGCCGGAATCGCTATCCAATACGCCCGCATCGCGCCACAGGGCCAGGGAGATGCCGATACTGGTCGCCGTCAGCGCCGTTGCGGCGAAAAGGCTCGGCACCAGTTCAAATCCAAGCAGGTATCGGGCAGCAACATAGCCGAACACGGCGCTCAGCCCGACATTGCCGATCCAGACCCAGGTTGCGCGGCGAAGCTGGCCCAGCATTTCCGTGATATTGCTTTCCAGCCCGACCCGGAACAGCAGGGCGACAATGCCGATCCCGCCGAGAAATTCGAAAACCACCTCGGTCTTGTCGGTCATTATGCCGCCATTGCCATCCATGACGGCCAGCGCCACGCCAATCAGGATATGACCCACCAGCCCCGGAATCCGGAGCCATCGCCATATGGCATGCGCCATGACAGCGGCAATGGTAGTGCCGCCGAGAAGCATGACGACATAGGGCAGACGTTCGGGCATGTCCGTCGCCCCGGCGGTTTGCGATCCTGTGTCGGACCTTACGTCATATGCCGTCCCGCCCGTCGCGGCAACACGGGACGCCGATCAGTCGGCAGCGTCGTGATGCGCCCGCCAGGCCCCGATGGCCGGTCGCGGCAGGCCCAGATGATCGCGCAATGTGGTGCCGCTGTAATCCTGGCGGTACATGCCGCGCTTCTGCAGTTCCGGCACGACGAATTTCACGAAATCCTCGAAAGTGCCGGGCTGGTGGGTCGGGCCGATGACGAAGCCGTCGCAGGCCGGGGCGCTGAACCATTCCTCCAGCATGTCGGCGATTTCCTTCGGGCCACCAACCAGCGGATCCTGCAACAGCCCGCGTCCCGTGATCCGCATGAAATCGCGCGGCGTCGGATTCTTCACGCCGGTCGCCAGTACCCTGTCTCGCATGGCCTGCATGCCCTGGATGCCGGAAATTTCGTCGTCGGTGAAAGGTTCGTCCAGCCCCTTGGTGGCGAAATCGAAATTCAGCGCTTCGGACAATAAGGATAACTGGTCCATGTCGTTCGGCAGCTTGTCATATGCGGCCCGCTTGTCCTCGGCTTCCGCGAGCGTGGCGCCCATGACCGGATAGACCAGCGCCGCGATTTTCATCATGTCCGGGTCGCGCCCCACGGCGGCGGCGCCGGCCTTGAGCGACGCGTAACTCTTCTTGCCGATTTCGATACTCGGGTAGTGCACGAAGATCAACTCACCCCAGTTGGCGGCGAATTTCTGGCCGCGGCCGCTCTGTCCCGCCTGGATGACCACCGGGTGGCCCTGCGGCGTGCGCGGCACCGTGAACGGCCCGCGCGAACTGAGGAACTTTCCCTTGTAGTCCAGCCGGTGCACCTTGTCCGGCTTCGCATAGACATTATTGGCCTTGTCGATGACGATGGCGTCATCTTCCCAGCTGTCCCAGTGGCCCAGCACGACTTCCATGAACTCGTCGGCGCGGTCGTAGCGCGTATCATGCGCGGTGACCCCGTCACGGCCCATGTTCAGTGCCTCGTTATCGTTGACCGAGGTCACGACGTTCCAGGCGGCGCGGCCCTTCGTCATCAGGTCGACCGTCTGGAAAACCCGGGCGACATGGAAGGGTTCGTAATAGGTCGTCGAATAGGTCGCGCCGAGACCGAGCTTTTCCGTCACCGCCGCCATGGTCATCAGGCAGGCGATGGGGTCCATCTTGATGCAGCGGATCCCGTTTTCGACCGTGTGGCCGTGATCGCCGCCATACATGTCCGGCATCGCCAACCGGTCATCGAAGAAGGCCATGTCGAACTTGCCCGCCTCCAGCACGCGGGCGATGTGCTGGTAATATTCGGGCGAGAAGGAATCAGTCCGGGCCTCCGGATGGCGCCAGGCCGCCGGCAGGGTGGTACAGTTCTGGGCCTGCATGAAGGCGATCAGGTGCATCTGGCGCATGTGTTTTCTTTCCATAAACCCATTCAAACAGCCTACAGACCCGCCAGCAGGCGCGGGTCGGCCTTCGCCTCGCCGCGCTCAACCTTCTTCACCGCGGCGATCAGCCCTTCGTTGACCGGTGTCGGGACGCCGGTTTCACGTCCCTTGGCGACGACAAGCCCGTTCATATAGTCGATTTCCGTCCGCCGGCCCTTGCGCATGTCCTGCCCCATCGACGGGGTGGCGTCGGGATTGCCCTTGGACGCCTCGGCGATCAGCCCGTCGTCGAGGATCTTGCGCGCGTCGGCGCTGCCCTTCACGGCCTCTTCGTAGACGTCGGTCGTCACCCCCTTCATCTTTTCCAGCTTGAACCCGGAAGCCTTGCCGACCGCGATCGATTCCGCCGCCAGCTTGATCTTCACCATGCGCAGATGCGGGTCGGCGGCAATCGCCGCCGCGCCCAGCCCGGTGCTGGCGGCAACGCCGTTGCCGCTGGCGTTCAGGCACAGCTTGCTCCAGCGTTCGCCCCACAAATTGTCCGTCACCATCGCGCTGTCCGTGTACGCGCACAGGCGCGCCACTTCCTTGATCCGGTCGGTTTCCTCGCCATGCATTTCACCGGCGCGGAACACCGTGTGTGAATTGCCGAGCAGCGGCACGTTCCGGTTCACATGGGCGGGTCCGCGCAGATCGACGGATATCTTGGCAGCGATACAGCCCGTCACCTTGCCCCAGCCGGCGATTTTCGCGATGAACTCCTCGTTCATGCAGTTCTGCAGCGAAACGATGAACCCCTGCGGCGCCAGATACTGCTTGATCAGATAGGTCGCCCATTCGGTGTCATAGGATTTGACGCAGATGAAGGCGATATCGATGGGGTCCTGCCTGGACAGAGACTGTACGTCGCTCATGTGAATGGCGCGTACGGGTAAGGTTTTTTCCTCCGCCTCGGTTACGCCGGTCAGGTGCAGCCCGTCGCGGTTCATCTTGTCCACATGCTCCGGCCAGCCATCGATGAAAACGACATCTTCGCCATTCGCCGCCATATGGCCGCCGACCTGGCAACCGACCGCGCCGGCGCCGACAATTGCGATTTTCTTGCCCATATTCTTCCCCCGCTTCGAAGCGTTTCGCCTTACCAGTCCGCGATATGTTTGACATCCGGCGTCAATTCGCCGCGTTCGCATTTCTGCACGAGATCGACGATCTTGGCGTTCAGCGGCGTCGGAATGCCGACTTCCTGCCCTTTCGCGACGACGAACCCGTTGATTTCCGCGATTTCGGTCTTGCGGCCCTTCTGCATGTCCTGCCCCATGGAGGGACGCTGTCCTTCGCCACGGGTCTTTACTTCTTCCAGAAGGTGATCCTCGATCCGCTGCAGGGCCGCCTTGTCGCCCTTCGCGGCGGCAACCCATTCATCGGGATCGGTGCCCTTGCGCCGTTCCAGCTTGTAGCCGAGCGCCTGCCCGACCTCGATGGTTTCGGCGGCCTGCTTGATCTGCACCAGGCGCGCCTTGTCGTCCAGCGCCATGCCATTGCCGCTTAGCCCCGTGCCGGCGGACAGCCCGTTATGGCTGGAATTGATGATCAGCTTGGACCAGCGTTCGCCCCACAGGTTGGACGTTGTCTTGGCGCTGTCCGTATGGCGCATCAGTTCCGCCACCTGCTCGATCCGGTCGGTGATCCGGCCATGCTGTTCGCCGACCCGGAACACGGTGTAACTTTCGCCGCGAATCGGGACATTGCGCTGGATATGCGCGGGGGCTTCCAGCTCCGCGCTGATATTGCTGGCAATGCAGCCGACCACCCGATGTGCGCCGACGACGGCGGAAATCCGTTCCTCGTTGATCGCGTTCTGCAGCGACACGATGAAGCCCTGCGGCGTCAGGTAATCGCGGATCAGCGCCGCGGCAAACTGCGAATCGTAGGATTTGGTGGAGATGAAGGCGATGTCGAACGGGCCTTCTTTCGGCGTATTCTGCACCTCGGTAATATTGATGGCCTTCACCGGCACGTCGAAGCTTTCCTGGCTGGTGACGCCGCGCAATTCGAGACCATCCGCATTCATCTTCGCCACATGTTCCGGCCAGGCATCGATCAGGGTGACATCCACACCGTTTCGCGCCATGTGACCGGCGGCATAACCGCCTACCGCGCCACAGCCGACCATCGCCACTCGTAAGCCCAATGCATTTCCCCTCGATATCCGAATTTCATGAAGCTTAGTACGCCGCCAACGCCACTGGCAAATCCCCCAATCACCCCCGGCTGCGACGGGATGCGCAGCAGTCCGGAAGCGTGCTAACGTTCCGCCAGAGAATCCTTGAGAGGGGGAATAACATGGCCCGGAATGCCGTCCAGAACACTGAAAACCAGGGATATTCGCGCATTCAGGTATTACCGATCGCCGGCGCGCTTGGCGCGGAAATCCGGGGTATCGACCTTGCCGCCGGCATCGACGCGGAAACCTTTGCGGAAATCCGCCAGGCGTGGATGGCGCACAGCGTCGTTTTCTTTCGCGGCCAGAAACACCTGACGCCGGATGACCAACTGGCCTTTGCCAGACGGTTCGGCGATATCCACCGCCACCTGTTCAACAAGGCGATGGACGGGTATCCGGAAATCACCGAACTGCTGAAACGGCCGGACCAGAAACTGAACAGCGGCGGCCGCTGGCATTCCGACCAGATGTACACGCCCCAGCCCGCCAAGGCGACGATGCTGCTGGCGCGCGAAGTGCCGAGCCATGGCGGCGACACGATGTTTTCCAGCATGTACAAGGCATACGAAGCCCTGTCGGACGGTATAAAAGCGATGCTGTCGGGACTGCGCGCGATCAGCAATGGTGACAACCGAAACAATCCTTCCGGCATGACCCGCCAGGAGCGCGTGGCGGCGGGCATCGCCCAGATCGCGCAGATCGATCCCGGCGCGGCGCAAACGATTTCCAGCCACCCGGTCATCCGTACCCACCCGGAAACCGGCCGCAAGCTGCTCTATGTCGGCGGCCATACGGAACGGATCGACGGCTGGACGGAGGCGGAAAGCAAGCCGCTACTGCAATTCCTGCTGGACCATGCGGCGCGCCCCGAATTCGTCTGCCGCTTCCGCTGGACCGAAGGCGCGATGGCCCTGTGGGATAACCGCTGCACCCAGCATTTCGCGATCAACGACTATTTCGGCCAGCAGCGCCGCATGCACAAGATCATGGTCAAGGGCGACACGCCATTCTGAGGATTATCCCATGGACACGATGACCGACGACGCCATTGCCGAAACCGCCACCGCGGAAACGGCCCAGGGCCGCCTGCGCGGCGCGCGCAAGGACGGCATCTTCAGTTTCAAGGGCGTGCCCTACGGCGCGACAACCGCCGCCGGCAACCGCTTCATGCCGCCCGCCCCGCCGCCAACGTGGCGCGGCACGCGCGATGCGCTGGGTTATGGCCACCAGGCGCCGCAGGACAATCGCGACCGGGCGCCGGAAATCGAATGGATCCGGCCGACGGAACCCACCGGCGAGGACTGCCTCGTCCTCAACGTCTTCACGCCGGGCCTGAACGATGGCGGCAACCGCCTGGTCATGGTCTATCTGCATGGCGGCGCCTATGCCTATGGCGGCGGCAGTGCCGCCGGGATCGACGGCACCAACCTGGCGAAGACCGGTGACGTGGTCGTGGTGACCGTGAACCACCGGCTGAATACCTTCGGATATACGTATCTCGGCGACCGGGGCGACAGCCGCTTCGCCAGCGCCGGCAACGCGGGCATGCTGGACATGGTGGCGGCGCTGCGCTGGGTGCGGGACAACGCATCGGCGTTTGGCGGCGACGCGGGCAATGTCACGATCTTCGGCCAGTCCGGTGGCGGCTCGAAGGTGGCGGTGCTGATGACCATGCCCATCGCAAAGGGGCTGTTCCACAAGGCCATCATGCAAAGCTCGTCGTCGCATCTGCGCCTGTCGACCATGCAGACGGCTGGACATGCGGCGCATTGCCTGTTTGACGCGCTCGGCATCCCGGCAGGCGACCCGGCGCCGCTGCAGCAGGTACCGGCGGACAGTCTGCTGGCGGCCTATAAAAAGGCCGTCGCAGCCTGCGGCGGCAATGACAGTTTCCGGCCGGTCGTCGACGGCAACCTGATCCGCAGCGACCCCTTTGACCCGCTGGAGCCGGGCTTTGCCGACGATATCCCGCTGCTGATCGGCAGTTGCGAGACGGAGCGGTCGTTCTATGACGTCACCGCCGACCCGAAATCCCTGCCCATGACGGAAGAACAGCTTCAAGCTGCCGTGAAACGCTTCATGGGTGTCGACGACGGGGCCGCCGCCACGCTGATCGCCGACTACCGCACCCGGCGCGACGGCATTTCTGCCCGCGATCTCTACAATGTGCTGTGCAGCGACCACATGTACCGCCGCAACACGGTCGAGGCGGCGAACCGCAAGGCCGCACGCGGCAGGGCGCCCGTCTGGCTCTACGAATTTACCTGGAAGGTGCCGGCGCGGGGCGGATCGCTTAAATCGCCGCACACGATGTGCATCCCGTTCGTCTTCGGCACCACGCGGGCCGCGGAACCGTTCACCGGAACCGGCCCGCGCCAGGATGCGCTGACCCGCAAAACCATGGGCGCCTGGATCGCCTTCGCCCGCAGCGGCAACCCCAACCATGCCGGCTTGCCACACTGGGATGCATGGTCGGCGGCAACCCGGCCGGCCATGGTGTTCGACGACAACTGCCGGATTGAGCGCGACTTCAAGCCTGAAGACCTGAAGGCCATCAACAAGTGCCCGCCCTTCGTGTCGGACAGGCAATGGCCGATGCCGAAGGGTAATTAGGTTAACCCGCCAGATGTTTCAGGACGAGCTCGGCGACGAGGTCCGGATGGGTCAGCGGCAGCATATGCGCCGTGTCCGGTACGGTGACCAGTTCGCAGTCCGACAGGGATTCGGCAACGATTTCGACCATCCGCCCGTCGAATGAGGTCGCCTGCTCGCTCTTGATCGCCAGCGTCGGCACCGTGATTGTCGCCAGCTCCGTGGCCGGTGTCCGATTCTTCATGTTGGCCTTCAGATTGGCAATATGGCCCTGCGTTTTTTGCAGGAAATTGGCGCGGGTGCGCTCCGAATAACCTTCCCAGCTTCCCGGCCCGTTGCGGAAATCGAGAAATTCCTTCCAGGCATATTCGGGGCCATGGGTCTCAACGCTGGACAGGAAGCCCTTCGACATCTTGTACAGATCGGCGAGCACTTCCTCCTCGCCCGCATCGACCAGCAGGTTCAGCAGCATCGGCTCGATGATAACGAAACGCTGTACCACGCCGGGATGCTGCAGAATGTAGCGCAGCGCCGTTGCGCCGCCATAGGAATGGCCGACCATGTCGCAGCGGTCGATTCCCGCATCCGCCATTACCGCCTGCAGCAGCGCCGCCTGGTCTTCATGGGTCAGCGTATCCGGGTCCGCCCAGAAATCGGTCTTGCCATGGCCATACAGGTCCGGCGTGATCACCCGGTATTTCGCCGTCAGATGCGGCAGCATCCCCCGCCATTGCGCGCCGGAACTGCCCGCCGCGTGCAGCAGGACGAGGGCATCGTCCGATCCCTCGTCGCCGTAATTGACCGTGGCGCCATTCAGCAGAAATGTGGGCATGGAGGTACTCGCACTGGCTCAACGTGGCGGCACGGCGCCGCGACTGTTTTGAAGAAGGCCTTCTTCATATACGCCGTCGCTGGCGCCGTCACGCAGAACATGAACCGGCACATGGTCTGCGCAACCTTGACCGAAGCACCCGAAATGCCTATTTTATCCGCATGGTTACGACGTCAACACAGGGATCGCAGCTACTGCGACTTATACACCCGGCCGCCTGATGCGCGCCGGGCACTGCTGTATTTGCGTTTTCGCTTACGCTGTTGAAAGACCGAATCATGACGATCCAGATATCTGATTCCGCTGTCCCGCGTGTCTTTTTTGCGTGGTCGCTGTCACGACTTATCCGCGGCCGCCGGAGCTGAGCGGCGCCCGGCGGTTGTATCGACGCCGCTAATATTGACATTACCGGACCAAAAGCCGCGCCCCGATCAGGTGGCTGCGCGCTACGTGGAGAAGACAGATGATCAGCAAGATGCCCTTCCAGAAGTACCAGCCGTTCCAGCCGATCAAATTGCCCGATCGACAATGGCCGAACCGCACGATCACCAAGGCGCCGAAATGGTGCAGCGTCGATCTGCGCGACGGCAACCAGGCGCTGATTTCGCCGATGGACAGCGAACGCAAGCGCCGCATGTTCCTCACCCTGGTGGATATGGGCTTCAAGGAAATCGAGGTCGGCTTTCCGGCCGCGTCGCAGACGGATTTCGACTTCGTCCGCGTCCTGGTCGATGAAAACCTGATCCCCGACGACGTGACCATCCAGGTATTGACCCAGGCGCGCGCGGAACTGATCCGCCGGACCTTCGAATCCATCGAAGGCGCGAAGCGGGCCATCGTGCATCTGTACAATTCCACATCCACCCTGCAGCGCCGGGTCGTGTTCGGGCTGGACAAGGCCGGCATCACCAAGATCGCCACGGATGGCGCGGAGCTGATCAAGGAACTTGCCGCGCAGACCGATACGGAGATCGTCTACGAATATTCTCCGGAGAGCTTTACCGGCACGGAAATGGATTACGCCGTCGAAGTCTGCGAAGCGGTGATGGATGTCTACGAACCGACGCCGGAAAAGCGGATCATCCTGAACCTGCCGGCAACGGTGGAAATGTCCACGCCCAATATCTATGCGGACCAGATCGAATGGTTCCACCGCAATATCAAGAACCGGGACTGTGTCGAACTCAGCCTGCACCCGCATAACGACCGGGGCACCGGCATCGCCGCGGCGGAGCTGGGCGTCATGGCGGGCGCCGACCGGGTCGAGGGCACGCTGTTCGGCAATGGCGAGCGCACCGGCAATGTCGATATCATCGCGCTGGGCATGAACCTGTTCTCGCAAGGGGTTGATCCGGAACTGGATATGTCGGACCTGAACAGCCTCGTCCGGGTCGCGGAGCATTGCAACCAGTTGCCGGTGCATCCGCGTCATCCCTGGGCTGGCGAACTGGTCTTCACCGCGTTTTCCGGGTCGCACCAGGACGCGATCAAGAAGGGCATGACGTCGATCAAGGAAAGCAACAGCGGGTTATGGGAAGTCCCCTACCTGCCGATCGACCCGCAGGATGTCGGCAGCACCTATGAGGCGGTCATTCGCATCAACAGCCAGTCCGGCAAGGGCGGCGTCGCCTATATCCTGGAGCAGGATTACGGATTCGAACTGCCGCGGCGGCTGCAGATCGAATTTAGCCAGGTCGTTCAGAAGATTACCGATACATCGGGCGATGAAATCATGTCGAAGGATATCTGGGACGCCTTCCAGACCGAATACCTGGACGCGAAGACACCGTTCGAGTTTTTTGACCACCGCACCGTTCCGGGCGCCCATGCGACCGAAAACCGGAAACTCACCGCGACAATCACGGTGGACGGCGCCAAGAAGAAAATCAGCGGAAGCGGCAACGGACCCATCGATGCCTATGTCAAGGCGCTGACGAATGATTGCGGCGTCGATTTTCGCGTCATCGACTATCGCGAGCGTTCGATCGGCGCCGGTGCGGACGCCCGCGCCGTTGCCTATGTTGAAATCGAAACACCGGAAGGCGCGATCTTCGGCGTTGGCGAAGACCCCAATATCGTTACCGCGTCGCTGAAGGCGGTCACCAGCGCCGTAAACCGGGCAATCCGGCACGACAAGGGTATCGCACAATAGGCGGAACGATCCCTGTACCGATACGGACCCGCTGCCCGATTGAATTCAGGCAGCGGGTTACCCGTTTTTGGGCCGGTATATCCATCCAGCCCCTGTTGCGGGGTGGTATGGGATGTCTCGCCCGCCTATAACTCGGCCTGACAACGCGCACCGGAGTAACGCCCCATGAATATCGAAAACGCCCGCTCAATGCTGGACGGCCTGCTATCCCGCGCCAGGGCGAAGGGCGCGGATGCGGCCGACGCCCTGATCGTCGACAGCACGTCGCTGTCCCATGCGGAGCGGCTGGGCAAGACGGAACAACTGGAACGCTCCGAGGCGCGCGACCTCGGCGTCCGCGTCTTTTTCGGCAAGCGGCAGGCCGTTGCATCGACCAATGACTGGGATACGGCGATGCTGGACGAACTGGTGGAGCGCGCCATCGCCATGGCGAAGGCGGTGCCGGAGGACCCCTATTGCGGGATCGCCGATCCGGACCAGCTGTTCAAGGGGACCCCACAGGACCTGGACACGTTCGACCCCACCGAACCGACGCCGGAAGACCTGATCGCCCGGGCCCAGGCGGCAGAGGCCGCCGCCCGCGCGGTACCCGGCGTCACCAATTCCGAGGGTGCCGAGGCATCGTGGAGTTCCAATTCGGTCATGCTGGCGTCGTCCAACGGGTTTTCGGGCCATTACGCGATTTCGCGCCACGGTGTCGGCGTGTCGGTCATCGCCGGCGAAGGCACGGCGATGGAGCGCGACTACGAATTCACCAGCACCGTCCACTGCAGCGACCTGGACGACCCGGCGGATGTCGGCCGCGCCGCCGGCGAGCGCGCGGTGAAGCGGCTCCACCCCCGCAAGGGGCCGACGGTAAAGGTGCCGGTCGTCTGCGACCCGCGGGTCAGCCATGGGTTGATCGGCCATCTGGCCAGCGCGATCAATGGCGCGGCGATTGCGCGGGGAACCAGTTTCCTGAAGGATTCGATGGGCAAGGCGATCTTCGCCAAGGGGATCACTGTCACCGACGACCCGCACCGCCGCCGGGGCCTGCGCTCGAAGCCGTTCGATGCGGAAGGATTGCCGAACGCGGCCATGAACCTGATCGACGGCGGTATCCTGACCAGCTGGATCCTCGACCTGCGCGCCGCCCGGCAGCTTGGCCTGGAAAGCACCGGCCGCGCCGCAAGGGGAGTTTCCGGCCCGCCGTCGCCATCGACGACAAACCTTTACATGGCCGCCGGCACAATGACGCCCGCCGAATTGATGGCGGATATCGACAGCGGTTTCTATGTCACGGAGCTGATGGGCTTCGGCATTGACGGCCTGACCGGCGATTACAGCCGGGGCGCGGCCGGATACTGGATCGAAAAGGGCGAAATCGCCTACCCCGTCAGCGAAATGACCATCGCCGGAAACCTGAAGGACATGTTCCTGAACCTGACCCCGGCCAGTGACCTGGTCTTCCGTTACGGGTCGAACGCGCCGACCGTGCGGGTCGAGGGCATGACCGTCGCGGGTGAATAGGCGCCGTCAGCTGGTGGCCCAGGCCTTCTGTTCGACGATATCCTCGACGCCATACAGCATGTTCATGCCTTCAAACAACTCGATGAACTGTTCATAGCGCATCCTGGCGCCGTGCTGCTTCACATACAGGTTCCACAGGTTCACGGCGTGCGTCGCGACCGAGACATGCGCCGCCAGGCTCAGGTATGATTTTTCCGCATTGCCCAGGAAATCGATGAATTTCTGCGGCTTGTCCTCATCGACGAAGGTGTCATAGCTCTTGTCATACAGATTCAGGACCGCATTCGCCGCGATGTAGCCATTGCGCATCTTTGTCCGCAGAGCGGCGCGCCGCATCCTGATCTTGCGCTGTTCCTCCGGCAGCAACCGCATCGGATCGATCGGGAAACAGGTTTCGTCGCTGCCGACCCACTGGAATACCTTTTTCAGTTCGCCGATCAACTCTGTCAACGCCGGAGCAATAATACACCACTGAAGCGGCCAGATTGTCTGGTTGTTGGCCGG
>JAQCHR010000048.1 GCA_027619655.1 Pseudomonadota bacterium | reverse complement strand
TTATTATGTCGGTTATCATCTTCTTTGGCGTCAACGTCATAGGCGATCCGGTTCACATGCTGGTCAGCCCCGATGCCGACCAAGCCGATATCCAGGCAACCATAGAGCGCCTCGGACTCGACCGTCCCATCTACGAACAGTATTTCCGCTTCCTTGACGGCGCGCGGAGCGGCGACCTTGGCAAATCCTTCATATTCGGCGAACCGGCGCTGAAACTTATCCTGCATCACATGCCGGCGACGCTTGAGCTTGCCTTTACGGCGCTCTTCATGGCCATCGTGCTGGGAATCCCGCTTGGCCTTTATGCAGGCCTTTATCCGGACCGGACAGGATCGCAGGCGATCATGGCCGGGTCCATCCTTGGTTTTTCGCTGCCCACGTTCTGGGTCGGCCTGATGCTGATCATGCTGTTTGCCGTCATGCTTGGCTGGCTTCCGTCGACAGGCCGGGGCGACACCGTGAATGTGCTCGGGTTCGAGACAAGCCTGCTGACCGCGGACGGGCTGTCCCATATCCTGCTGCCTGCGCTGAACCTGTCCCTGTTGAAGATTTCCCTTGCCGTCCGGCTGACCCGCGCCGGCGTGCGAGAAGCCATGGGTCAGGACTATGTCAAGTTCGCCCGGGCAAAGGGTATTTCGACCCGCCGGATCATCGGCGTCCATGTGATGAAGAACATCATGATCCCGGTCGTGACGGTCCTGGGGCTGGAATTCGGCAGCCTGGTCGCCTTCTCCGTGGTGACCGAGTCGATCTTCGCCTGGCCGGGCATGGGCAAGCTGCTGATCGACGCCATCCTGCAGCTCGACCGGCCCATCGTGGTCGCCTATCTGATGATCATCGTACTGTTTTTCGTCGTGATCAATCTGGTGGTCGATATCATTTACTCGATCCTGGATCCCAGGGTCCGGTTGCAGGACAAGACCACATGACCGACACAACGCCGAATGCCCTGTCCGGGGCGGATAAGCAATTGATTGACACGGAAACGCCATTTCAGCGCTTCCGGTCGGAATTCCTCGAGAGCAAGATCGCGACCGTCGCACTCGGCGTCATGATAACGATCATCTTCCTTGCCATCATCGCGCCCTGGATCGTGCCGCAGAATCCCTATGATCTGGCGCAGGTCGATGTCCTGGACAGCCGCATGGCGCCGGGATCCGAAGCCTTTACGGGCTACACGATGTGGCTGGGTTCGGATGGCGCGGGGCGGGACCTGTATTCCGCGATCCTCTACGGCTTGCGGATCTCGCTGTCCGTCGGCGTTGCATCCGGTGTCATCGCGCTGCTGCTCGGCATGGCGATCGGCCTCGCCGCCGCCTATGCCGGTGGACGGACGGAAAACCTGATCATGCGGATCGTCGATCTGCAGCTTTCCTTCCCGGCCGCACTGGTCGCGTTGATGCTGATCGCGATCCTCGGAAAAGGCATCGACAAGATCATCCTCGCCCTTGTCGTTGCCCAATGGGCGTATTACGCGCGGACAGTGCGCAGCTCGGCGCTGGTCGAACGGCAGAAGGAATATGTCGAGGCGGCGGCCTGCCTCGGCATCAGCCATGCCCGGATCATCTTCCGCCATATCCTGCCCAACTGCCTGGCGCCCCTGATCGTCGTCGGCACCGTGCAGACGGCGCATGCGATTTCACTGGAGGCAACGCTCAGCTTCCTGGGCGTCGGCCTGCCGCCGACAAGCCCCAGCCTGGGCGTCCTGATCGCCAACGGCTTCGAATACATGATGTCCGGAAGGTACTGGATATCCGTCTATCCGGGGCTCGCCCTGTTGCTGACCGTGGTGTCCATCAACCTTGTCGGCGACCGGTTGCGGGATGTCCTCAACCCCCGGCGAAATACCGGTCAGGCACGGGCGCCGAAATGACGAATACGCTCGAGGTAAAGGGACTTCGCACCCATTTTTTCATGCGCGCCGGTGTCGTGAAGGCTGTCGATGGCGTCGATTTCGCCATTCGCAAGGGCGAGATCATGGGCCTGGTGGGCGAATCCGGGTCTGGCAAGTCGATCACCGGGTTTTCCATCATCGGCCTGGTTGACCCGCCGGGCGAGATCATCGGCGGATCGATCAAGTTCAATGGCGAGGAAATCGCCAACGCCCCGGAAGAGCGCCTGCAGAAAATCCGGGGCGACCGCATCGCCATGGTCTTCCAGGATCCGATGATGACCCTGAACCCGGTGCTGCGCATCGACACCCAGATGATCGAGGCGATCGAGGCGCACCGTTCCGTCGGCAGGCAGGAAGCCTGGACCCGCGCCCGCGATACGCTGGGCATGGTCGGCATTCCCTCTCCGGACGAACGCATGCGGGCCTACCCGCATCAGCTGTCCGGCGGCATGCGCCAGCGGGTGGCCATCGCGACCGCGTTTCTGAACGAGCCGGACCTGATTATCGCGGATGAACCCACCACGGCGCTGGACGTGACGATCCAGGCGCAGATCATCTACGAAGCGCAGAACCTCTGCAAACGCACCGGCGCCTCGCTGATCTGGATCACCCATGACCTGGCCGTCGTCGCCGGCCTCGCCGACCATATTTCCGTGATGTATGCGGGGAAAATCGTGGAGCAGGGCGCGACCGACGATGTCATCGACCGCCCCGTGCATCCCTATACCATGGGACTGCTCGGTTCCGTGCCGACCGCCAACAAGCGCGGCAAGCGGCTGTACCAGATTTCCGGCATGGCGCCCAACATGATGGCGCTGCCGCAAGGCTGCGCCTTCAAGGAACGGTGCCCACGCCGCGCTGCGGAATGCGAAACGACGCCGGAGATTACGACAAGTCACGGTCGGGCGTTTCGATGCCACCACCCCCATGTGGTGGAGCCGGCATAATGTCGACGCCGCTGATTGAAATACGGAACGTGTCCAAACGGTTTGTGAAGCGCCTGGACGTCGCCGGGAAAATCGCCGCCAAGCTGGGCGCCGATATCGCGGAAGAGACCGTGCATGCGGTCGATGGTTTCAGTCTCGCCATCGACAAGGGCGAAGTCGTCGGCCTCGTCGGCGAATCGGGCTGCGGCAAGTCGACCCTGGGCCGGGTCGTCGCGGGTATCCATGCCGCGACCGAAGGGCAGATATTTTTCGAGGGCGAGGATATCGCGGCCATGACGCGGGCGCGCCGGCGCGAGGCGACGCTTGCCATCCAGATGATCTTCCAGGACACCTTCGCCAGTCTCAACCCGCGCATGCTGGTGCAGGACATCATCGGCGAGGCGCCGCGCTATCACGGCCTGACGACCGGTCCCGGCATGTCGGACTATGTCGATGAAATCATGACGCGGGTCGGCCTGGACCCAAGCCTCAAGAAGCGCTATCCGCACCAGTTCTCCGGCGGGCAGCGGCAGCGCATCGGCATCGCCCGCGCACTGGCCGTAAAGCCGAAATTCCTGGTCTGCGACGAAGCGATTGCCGCGCTGGACGTGTCGATCCAGGCGCAGGTGATCAACCTGTTCATGGATCTGCGCGCGGAATTCGACCTCACCTATCTGTTCATCAGCCATGATCTCGGTGTCGTGGAACATATCGCCGACCGGGTGGTCATCATGTATCTGGGCCGCGTCGTCGAGAACGCCGCGACCGAAGACATTTTTGCAACGCCGAATCATCCCTATACGCAGGCCCTGCTGGCCGAAGCGCCCCGGCTGGACCAGCGCAAGCGGGCCTTCGCGCCGATCAAGGGGGAAATTCCCTCGCCGCTCCACCCGCCCGGCGGATGCCATTTCCATCCCCGCTGCCCGCATGCCATGCCGCGCTGCGCGGTGGAGGTACCGGCCTTCAAGACGGTCCGGCCCGGACACCAGTCCGCGTGCCACCTGAACGATGCCGACTGACGCGGCCCGGCCCCTGACAGCGCGGGAGCAGATACGATGATCAAACCCGGGATCCTGGAACGCATTGATCCGGTCGGCGCGCCGGTCCCGGTTCTCTACACCCTGCCCCATTCCGGCCGCGACTACCCGGCGGACTTCAACAGTGCGCTCCCGCCGGATATCCTGCGCCGGGCGGAGGACGCCTATGTCGACCGGCTGCTGGAAGGCGCGGAAGCCAGGGGTGCAACCGTCCTGAAGGCGCTGTTTCCGCGCGCCTATCTGGACGCCAACCGCCTGGAGGACGATCTCGACCCCGCATTGCTGCCGCCGGGGACCCCCGTGACGGCGGGCGAGAAATCGAAACTCGGCATCGGGCTGGTGCGGCGGGTCGTGACGCCGGAATTTCCGATCTACGACCGCCTGCTCAGCCTGGATGAAATCGAGAACCGCGTCAGCACATACTATCGGCCCTATCATGAAACGCTGGGCAGCGTCCTGTCAGCCCTGCACG
Source organism: Pseudomonadota bacterium (assembly GCA_027619655.1). Lineage (GTDB taxonomy): Bacteria > Pseudomonadota > Alphaproteobacteria > UBA8366 > MarineAlpha4-Bin1. The sequence goes on along the minus strand of JAQCHR010000048.1, from coordinate 8,524 downwards.
AGAGTTTCGGCCAGGCCGTGTTCATCGACTGGCATTCCATGAAATCCGTCGGCAACGCCGCCACCCCGGACGGCGCGGGCGCCACCCGGCCGGATTTCGTGCTGGGCGACCGGCATGGCAAAAGCTGCGCCCCCGGCCTGACCCGGGCGATATCGGACTATCTCACGACGCAGGGCTACCGGGTAAGCGTCAACGACCCCTATGCCGGCGGCGCCACCATGCAGCGCTACGGCGCGCCGAAACAGGGCGTCCACGGGCTGCAGATCGAAATGAACCGGGCGCTCTATCTCGACGAGAAAGCCGTCACCATGACCGACGGCGTCCCCGCCCTGCGCAAGGCGCTCAGCGGCGTGCTGCCCGCCATTACCGCCTTCCTAGGGTAGGGCGGACCAATCGGGAGTCCCCGTAAAATATTTGAAAACAATATGTTACTTAAAATATGGCGCGCCCGGCGGGATTCGAACCCACGACCCCCAGATTAGGAATCTGGTGCTCTATCCTGCTGAGCTACGGGCGCGGCGCGATGGGGTTATAGCACGGGGTTTTTCGATATACCCCTATAAATGCTGGATTTCCGGACACAGATACATTACATGAGGCCGCAACGGGGGACTGGCCCCCGTTTTTTGCTTTCAGAACCGTTTTTGTAAGGATACCCCCGTGGATATTCGCAATATCGCGATCATCGCCCATGTCGATCATGGCAAGACCACGCTCGTGGACGCATTGCTGCGCCAGAGCGGGCAGTACCGCGACAACCAGCAGGTTGCCGAACGGGCCATGGATTCCAACGATCAGGAGCGCGAGCGCGGGATTACCATCCTGTCCAAATGCGGCTCCGTCGTGTGGAAGAACACGCGGATCAATATCGTCGATACGCCCGGACACGCGGATTTCGGCGGCGAGGTCGAGCGGATCCTCAGCATGGTCGATGGCGTGCTGCTGCTGGTCGATGCGTCGGAAGGGCCGATGCCGCAGACCAAGTTCGTGACCGCCAAGGCGCTGAAGCTGGGGCTGCGGCCCATTGTCGTCGTCAACAAGGTCGACAAGCCCGACGCCCGCCCGGACGAAGTCCATGACGAGGTGTTCGACCTGTTCGTGGCGCTGGACGCCAGCGACGAACAGCTGGATTTCCAGGTCCTGTTCGCCTCCGCCAAGGGCGGCTGGGCATCGGCGGATTCCAGCGCGCGCGGCGGCGACATGTCGGTGCTGTTCGATACGGTCGTCAAGCATGTCCAGCCCCCCAAGGTCAGCGATTCCGCCACGTTCCGCATGCTGGCGACAACCCTGGAAAGCGACCCGTTCCTCGGCCGCATCCTCACCGGGCGGATCGAATCCGGCACGGTGCGGGAAAACATGACGGTGAAGGCGCTGCACCGCGACGGCTCACTGGCGGAGCGGACGCGGATTACCAAGGTGCTGGCGTTTCGCGGCACGGGCCGCGAAGGCGTCAGCGAAGCCCATGCCGGCGATATCGTCGCCCTGTCCGGGTTCGGCGTCGCAACCGTGGCTGATACGATCTGCGATGTGGAGGTGACGAAACCCATTTCCTCCGAGCCGGTCGATCCGCCGACCCTGTCCATGGTGTTTTCCGTCAACGATGCGCCGCTCGCCGGGCGTTCGGGCAAGAAGGTCACCTCGCGCCTGATCCGCGCGCGGCTGATGTCCGAAGCGGAAGGCAATGTCGCGATCCGCGTGACCGAAACCGAGAACGGCGACGCCTTCGAAGTCGCCGGCCGCGGCGAACTGCAACTGGGCGTGCTGATCGAATCGATGCGCCGGGAAGGCTTCGAGCTGACCATCAGCCGGCCGCAGGTCATCACCCGCAAGGACCCGGAAACGGGCGCGATACTGGAGCCCTATGAAGACGTTGTCGTCGATGTCGACGAGGATTTCGCCGGCACGGTCGTGGAATCAATCGCCAAGCGGCGCGGCAAGGTCGTGGACATGCGCCCGTCCGGCGGCGACAAGCAGCGGCTGCATATTATCGCACCCTCGCGCGGGCTGATCGGCTATCACGGCGACTTCATGACCGAAACCCGCGGTACCGGGATCATGAACCGGGTATTCCGCGAATACGGCCCCCATGCAGGCCCCATCGACGGACGGCGCAACGGCGTGCTGGTCTCGATCGCATCGGGCAACAGCGTCGCCTACGGGCTGATGGGCCTGGAAGCGCGGGCGACACTGTTCATCGGTTCCGGCGTGCCGGTCTATGAAGGCATGATCATCGGCGAGAACAGCCGCAGCAACGACCTTGAGGTCAATCCGCTGAAATCGAAGCAGCTGACGAATATACGCGCGTCAGGCACCGACGAAGCCGTGCGGCTGACGCCGCCGCGGCGCATGTCGCTGGAACAGGCCATCGCCTATATCGAGGGCGATGAACTGGTCGAGGTGACACCGGATACGATCCGCCTGCGCAAGCGCCATCTCGACCCGCATGAGCGCAAGAAGGCGTCGCGCATGGCGGCAACGGCATAGATCGGGCCGTCCAAGCATTCAGTTGACAATCCACCGCAGCACGCTACGGTGGATGCTGCTACGCATCGATGAACCCTGTGGGAGAGGCGGATACCGGAAGGTCATCCGCGCCGAAGGAGCAACCGCCCCGGAATCTCTCAGGCAAAAGGACCGCAGGGGGAGAGCACTCTGGAAAGCAGACGCCGGGATTCCGACGTCTCACCGAAGGTGAAAGCCGGCTAGAAATCCGGTGATACTCTCAGGTCCACAGACAGAGCGGGGGCAGCGGATTCCAGGGTCTGGAGCCGTTGTCCTGTCAATTCTGTCGGAGGCCGAGCGTGGACGACCGGAACATGGCGCCGTTGAAGCGCACGCCGCTATTTGCCCTTCATGAGGCATCTGGCGGCAAGATGGTGCCTTTTGCCGGCTATACCATGCCGGTCCAGTTCGCGGCCGGCGTTCTGCAGGAACACCTGCATACGCGGGCCGAGGCGGGCCTGTTCGACGTCTCTCATATGGGCCAGTTGCGCCTGCGCGGCGACGGTGTCGCCGATGCGCTGGAGGCGCTGGTGCCGGGCGATATCCGTTCGCTGGCGCCCGGACGGATGCGCTATACCCAGTTCACCAACCAGGCCGGCGGCATTCTGGACGACCTCATGGTAACCAATGCCGGGGATCACCTGTTCCTCGTCATCAACGCCGCCTGCAAGGAAGCCGATATCGCGCATATGCAGGACAACCTGCCGCCGCATATCGGCATGGAAATCCTTGACGACGCGGCGCTGATCGCCCTCCAGGGGCCGGCGGCAGCAGCGGTGCTGGAACGGTTCGCGCCCGGCGTGGCGGCGATGAAATTCATGTCCTCAGCCGCGATGCGCGTGAAAGACGCGAATTGCATCGTCAGCCGTTGCGGCTACACGGGCGAAGACGGCTTTGAGATTTCCGTCGAGGCCGCCGATGCGCCCGCGCTGGCGACGGCGCTTCTGGCGGAAGCGGAGGTCATGCCGATCGGGCTGGGCGCCCGGGATTCCCTGCGGCTCGAAGCCGGTCTCTGCCTGTATGGGCACGATATCGATGAAACGACAACGCCCGTCGAAGCCGACCTGGCGTGGTCGATTGGCAAGCGGCGGCGCCAGGAAGGTGGATTTCCCGGCGACGCGGTCATCCGGCAGCAGATCACAGAAGGCGCCCCCCGTAAGCGGGTCGGGCTGCGGCCGGAAGGCCGGGCCCCCGCGCGCGAGGGGACGGCGATTACCGATGGAACCGGCGGCAATATCGGAACGGTGACCAGCGGCGGTTTCGGACCGACCGTCGGGGGACCGGTTTCCATGGGTTACGTGGCCAGCGAATTCGCGAACACCGGAACAGCGGTGGAATTGATGGTCAGGGGAAAGGCGATGCCGGCGCAGGTCGTGGACCTGCCCTTCACGCCGCAACGTTATTACCGGGGATAATCCGCGAGAGGGGATCATGAGCGACATCAGGTTTACAGAAGATCACGAATGGGTCCGGATTGAGGGCGATATCGCCACAATCGGCATCACCGAATACGCGCAGGAACAGCTTGGCGACATTGTATTCGTCGACCTGCCCGAATCCGGCGCGGCTCTGGCGCAGGGAGACGAGGCCGCGGTGGTCGAATCCGTCAAGGCGGCGAGTGACGTCTATGCGCCCATAACCGGCGAGGTGGAGGACGTCAACGAGACCCTGGAAGGCGAACCGGGGCGGGTCAACGAGGACGCCGAGGGCGAGGGCTGGTTCTACACCATGACCATCAGCGACCCCGCCGAACTGGACGACCTGATGGACGAGAAAGCCTATCGGGCATTCCTCAAGAAACTCTGAGCCGAAACATTGCCGGGAGCGCGCCATGACCGCCACAAATCTGAGTGAACTGGAACAGCGGGACGATTTTGTCAGCCGGCATATCGGCCCGTCGCCTGATGAGATTGAGGCGATGCTGGCGGTCGTCAGGGCGAAATCGCTCGATGAACTGATTGATCTTGCGGTGCCGGCATCGATCCGCAGCCGGGAACCGCTCGGCCTGCCGCCTTCCCGGACGGAAGCCGATGTGCTCGCCGAACTGCGGCGGATGGCGTCGAACAACCGCGTCATGCGCTCGCTTATCGGCATGGGCTATTACGATTGCCATACACCCGGTGTGATCCTGCGCAATGTGCTTGAAAACCCCGGCTGGTATACGGCCTATACGCCCTACCAGCCGGAAATCTCGCAGGGGCGCCTTGAGGCGCTGCTGAATTACCAGACCATGGTCATGGACCTGACCGGCCTCGACCTGGCCAATGCCTCGCTGCTCGACGAAGGAGCCGCGGCGGCAGAAGCAATGACCCTGTGCCGGCGGGTCGGCAAGTCCAAGAGCAATGTCTTTTTCGTATCCGCATCCTGTCATCCGCAAACCATCGATGTGCTGCGCACAAGGGCCGAACCGCTCGGCATCACCCTTGCGATCGGCGACCCGCATACGGACCTCGCCGAGGCGTCGCCGTTCGGCGTGCTGCTGCAATACCCGGACAGCAACGGGCGTGTGGACGACTACGCGGCAGTGGTCACAGCGGCCCATGGCGCCGGCGCGCTGGTTGCGGTCGCATCCGACCTCCTGGCGCTGACCCTGCTGAAGCCGCCGGGCGAATGGGGCGCGGACGTGGTGATTGGCAGTGCGCAACGCTTCGGCGTGCCGATGGGCGCCGGCGGCCCCCATGCCGCCTTCATGGCGACCAAGGAAGAATACCGCCGGTCCATTCCGGGCCGGCTTGTCGGCGTCTCCATTGATTCCGCCGGTCGCCCCGCGCTGCGGCTGGCGCTGCAGACCCGTGAACAGCATATCCGCCGCGAAAAGGCGACCAGCAATATCTGTACGGCCCAGGTCCTGCTGGCGGTGATGGCGGGCATGTATGCCGTCTATCACGGTCCGGACCGGTTGCGGACAATCGCGGCGCGGGTCCACCGGATGACCTGCATCGCCGCGGCGGGGTTGAAGCAACTCGATGTCGAGATTGGCGCCTCCGCCTGGTTCGATACGCTGAACATCCACCTGCCGGACGGCAATGCCGCGGAGCTGCATCACGAAGCGGTCGCGGAAGGCTACAATTTCCGCCGGATCGATGAGCACACACTTGGCCTGTCCTTCGACGAAACCACGACCCGCACGGATATCGAAGCCGTTTGGCGGATCTTCGGCGATGACGGTTCGTTGTCGGTGGAAGCGCTGGATGCGAAAGCAACGGACGCTATCCCGGCGGGGATGCGCCGCACGTCCGCCTTCCTGACCCATCCCGTATTCAACAGCCATCATTCCGAAACGGAAATGCTGCGCTATATGAAACGGCTGCAGGACAAGGATATCGCGCTGGACCGTTCGATGATCCCGCTCGGTTCCTGCACCATGAAGCTGAACGCGACGACGGAAATGATCCCCGTCACCTGGCCGGAATTCGGCGGTGTCCATCCTTTCGCCCCCGCGGATCAGCTAGCCGGGTACCGGGAAATGATCGACGGGCTGGAAAAAATGCTCTGTGCGGCGACCGGGTTCGACGCGGTGTCGTTTCAGCCGAATGCGGGGTCGCAGGGTGAATTTGCCGGGCTGCTGGTCATCCGGGCTTACCATCATGACCGCGGCGATAGGGAGCGGGATATATGCCTGATCCCCAGTTCGGCCCATGGCACCAACCCGGCCAGTGCCGTAATGGCAGGGTTCCGGGTCGTCGTTGTCGCATGCGACAGCCGGGGCAATATCGATATCGACGACCTGCGGGCAAAGGCGGCGACACATGCCGAACGGCTCGGTGCTCTGATGGTGACCTACCCATCGACCCACGGGGTGTTTGAAGAGGCAATCCGCGATATCTGCGGCATCGTGCATGAGCACGGCGGACAGGTCTATCTGGACGGCGCGAATCTGAACGCGATGCTGGGAGTCGCGAAACCGGCGGAAATCAGCGCCGATGTGTCGCATATGAACCTCCACAAGACATTCTGCATTCCACATGGCGGCGGCGGACCGGGCATGGGCCCGATCGGCGTGAAGGCACACCTGGCGCCGTTCCTGCCAAGCCACTGCGCGCAGCGCGGCGGCACAGCAGACATGGTTGGCGCCGTATCAGCGGCACCGTGGGGCAGTCCCAGCATCCTGCCGATTTCCTGGGCCTATATCGCCATGATGGGCGGTACCGGCCTGTTGCGGGCGACCCAGGTTGCCATTCTGAACGCGAATTATATCGCCAAGCGGCTCGATCCGTATTTCCCGGTTCTCTATACCGGACCGGGCGGGCTGGTCGCGCATGAATGCATCATTGACCTGCGCGCCATGCAGAAGGCGACCATTGACGATGTTGCCAAGCGGCTGGTCGATTTCGGGATACACGCACCGACGATGTCCTTCCCGGTTTCCGGCACGCTGATGATCGAACCGACGGAAAGCGAGTCGAAGGTGGAGCTGGACCGGTTCTGCGACGCCATGATCGCCATTGCGACGGAAGTCGACGAGGTCGAATCCGGAATCACTGCCATCGAGGACAGCCCGCTGCACCATGCGCCGCATACACTGGACGAACTGATGTCCGGCGAATGGACCCGGCCCTATTCGCGCGAGGACGCAGCCTTCCCGCTGCCGACGGTGCGCGACAATAAATACTGGCCGCCGGTCGGCCGGATCGACCAGGTATACGGCGACCGGCATGTCGTCTGTGCCTGCCCGCCGCTCGACGCTTACCAGGATGCGGCGGACTGAGCCGGAAACGTTATCATCCGAGGACAGAGGGGGACAAGACATGGCCAATATCGAATCGCTGCGGCTCAACCCGCAGGACAACGTCGCCATCATGCTGGGCGATGCCGCCAAGGGTGACATGATATCGCCGGCATCGATCACGGCGCGCGAACCGATCCCGCGCAGCCACAAGATCGCGGTCGTCCCCATCGAAGCCGGCGCCGCCGTGGTCAAATATGGCCAGATCATCGGCTTCGCGTCGGAACACATTGCGCCAGGCGCGCATGTCCATGTCCATAACGTTTCGATGGGCGATTTCGACCGGGATTACGCCTATGGCGAAGGCGCCGTCGAAACCGTCATGGTGCCGGAAGCCGAGCGCGCGACCTTCCAGGGTTACCGGCGCGAGGACGGCAAGGTCGGCACGCGCAACTATATCGGCATCGTTACCTCGGTGAACTGCGCCGCAACCGTGGCGCTGCATGTCGCCAAGGCAGTTGAAAAGGAACGCCTGCTGGACGATTACCCGAATGTCGACGGCATCGTGCCCATCGTGCATGGCGCAGGCTGCTGCATCGGCACGGACGACGAAGGCTTCCGCATGCTGCAGCGGACCATCTGGGGCCATGCGCGGCATCCGAATTTCGCTTCGGTGCTGATGCTGGGGCTGGGCTGCGAGGCCAACCAGATCCCCTTCATGCTGGAAACCATGGGCAAGCCCTCGGACGAAACCTTCCATTACACCACCATCCAGCAGGAGGGCGGTACAAGGAAAACCGTGGAATACTGCTTGGACTGGATACGCTCCGTACTGCCGCGCGCCAATGCGATGCAGCGCGTGACCTGCCCGGCATCCGAACTGACCGTGGCGCTGCAATGCGGCGGGTCCGACGGGTATTCCGGGCTGACCGCCAACCCGGCGCTGGGCATTGCCGTCGATACGCTGGTGCGGCATGGCGGATCCGGCGTGCTGGCGGAAACGCCGGAGGTCTACGGCGCGGAACACCTGCTGACCCGCCGCGCGGTCAGCCGCGAAGTCGGCGAGAAGCTGATCGAGCGCATCCACTGGTGGGAGGAATATGCGGCCAAGAACAATGGCAGCATGAACAACAACCCGACCCCCGGCAACAAGGCGGGCGGGCTGACCACGATCCTCGAAAAATCGCTGGGCGCGGTCGCCAAAGGCGGCACGACCAACCTCGTCGGCGTCTATAAATACGGCGAACCGATCACCACCAAGGGATTTGCCTTTATGGACAGCCCCGGCTACGACCCGTGCTCAATCACGGGCGAGGTCGCGTCCGGCTGCAATCTGGTCGCCTTCACCACCGGTCG
>JAQCHR010000047.1 GCA_027619655.1 Pseudomonadota bacterium | reverse complement strand
CCCGCCAGTCTGGCGCCGCCGCATGCGGGCGATGCAACGCCGGCGATGGCTGCCGCGCCCGTCAAGCCCGCTATCGCCGCCGGTTTGAATCTGGATACGTTGGTGCCGGTTAGCGGTCGGTCCCCCGGTCAATCGATTACCCGCCTGCCGCGCCCGTTGCCCGCCGACACGGTTTCGAGGGACGCGGCGACGGCTGCGACGGCGGCAATCGAACCGAGAACCTATCTGGTCATCGGCAGTTTCCAGAACAGCGAAAATGCGGAAAAGCTGGGTGCGGCGCACAATGATATGAAGGCCGCAGTCATGGCCCTGGAAACCGGCGGACGGACGGTGTACCGGGTTGTCGCGGGACCGATCAGTGATGGCGATCTTGGCCGGACCCGCAGCCGCTTTCTGAAGGCAGGCATTCGCAACACCTGGGCGGTGCGGCTGTGCCAGGGCAATCTCACCTTGCCACCCTGCCGGGAAAACATGCTGCAGCAGGCGCAGCTTCCCGCGCGCTAGAGCAGTTCGCCTTTTATCTGACGCAATTATTGCGTCAGATAAAAGGCGTGAATCTGTTCTATCTTAATAGGTTAAAAGCAAATTCACGTGTTAATCGGAATCACTTGGGTGATTCCGATTAACCACGATTTGCTTTAGGGCCGCCGCCATGCACGTTATGCCGGCAGTGCGTCTGGCGCTTTCCCTGACTTGCGCGTGTACATGTTCTTATCGGCCTGGGTGAAGACATCGTCCGGATTTGAATCCGCGCCGAAGCACTGGCTGCCGACGCTGGCGCGAACATGAATGTTCTTGCCGCGCCATGGGGCAACCAGGCCATTCAGGTACAGCTCGATCAGCCGGGCGCGCTCCACGGCATGTTCCGGTGTCGTCTGGTTCAGCAGCACGGCGAATTCATCGCCGCCGATCCGGGCAACATCGTCCAGCGTGTGGACGCATTGTTTCAGGACGCGCGCGACCGAGGCGAGCACATGGTCGCCAGCCGCATGGCCATAGGTATCGTTGACCGCCTTGAACCCGTCCAGGTCGATGACAAGCAGCGCGCCCGTTTCGCCATAGCGCTGGCCTCGTTCGACGGCGCGGTTCATCGCCTCCGAGAAGCCGCGCCGGTTCAGCAGGCCGGTGGCTTCGTCCGTCACGGACAGGGTGCGGAGCTGTTCGATTTCGCGCCGCTGTTCGCTGATTCGCGCCTGCGCTTCCGCCGCCGCGGTCAGCGCGCGTTCGAGCAGCCGCCGCAATGCCAGATCGGCGCGCTGTTCCGGGTCTACGGTATCCAGCAGTCGCGCCGCCACCCGGGCGACATGGTTGCCGGCATGGTCGGCCGCGTGGCCGTTACTGTGCCTGTAATCCAAAGGAATATCCATTTTCGTTCTCCCGTGACAGTCTTGCTGCCGGTTTTATGTCCCGGGAGGCGCAATCGCCGTGCCATTGCACAACACCATGGTTTTGCAACGAAATTATGGTTAACCGTCATGAAGGCGGGCGTCTTGGGGGAATCTTCTGCCGCGATGTCCCGGAATCTTCTGCCCCGGTTCCGACAGGTGGCGCATCTGTCGATACCGTCTGCGCCGCGCCGTGCGAACGCCGGGTGGGTACCCCGGGCACGCGGTCAGTTCAGGGCGTCCGGCGCGGGTTTTCCGGCAAAAACGGCATCCAGATTATCGAGCGCCCGGAACCCCATGGCATCGCGGGTGTCTTCGGTCGCGCTGCCGATATGCGGCAGCAGGAAGGCATTGGGCAGGTCCAGGTAGCCGGGGTCGAACCGCGGCTCGCGGTGATAGACATCCAGTCCGACTCCCGCGACCTTGCCGCTTTTCGCGGCGGCGATCAGCGCCGCGTCATCCACGATATTGCCGCGCGCCGTGTTGACCACGATGGCGCCATCCGGCAGCAGCGCAATGCGCTCGGCATTCAGGAAGCGAACGGTTTCGGGCGAGGACGGGCAGTTGATCGACAGGAACTGCGCCTGCGCGAGCATGTCTTCGGGCCGTTCGTGGTATACTGCACCTTCCTCCAGGTCCGGCGACAGGCGCGACCGGTTGCTGTAGTGAATTTTCATATCGAAGGCGCGCGCCCGCTTCGCCACGGCGCGGCCAATACGCCCCATGCCGAGGATGCCAAGCCGCTTTCCCGACATATGGACGCCCAGCATCGATGCGGCTTCCCAGCGTCCCCATTTGCCGTCGCGCAGCATGGCGGTCGATTCATGCTGCCGGCGCGCGGCGCCCAGCAGGCAGAGCAGCGCGATATCCGCGGTCGCGTCGGTCAGCACATCGGGTGTATTCGTGACCGTGATACCCCGCGCCGTGGCGGCATTCACATCGATATGCTCATAGCCCACCGAATAGGTCGCAATGGCCTTTACAGAGTCCGGCAGGCGGTTGATAACCTCGCCGGAAAACCGCTCGGTTGAACATGTCAGGATGGCCTTGGCGCCCTCGCTGCTGGCAATCAGGGCGTCGGCGTCATATTGTCTGTCGTCGCTGTTGAGTTTCGCATCGTAGTCGCGCGCGGCGCGAGCCTCGACCGCAATCGGCAATCTACGGGTAACAAAGAGAACGGGACGGTCTGCCATGTATTTTTCCCTGAGTTTGACGTGGCGGCAGAATGCGCGAGCCGTCGCTCAAAAGCAACATAGTGGCCCGCGCTGCGTGTACAGCCGCGCCAACCGTTTCCCTGTTCGACAGTTTTTACAATGTGTTCTCGTTGGCGGCGGGCTGGTCGCCGCGGCGGGCTCCGCCATGGCCTTCGAGATTGTCCCGCACCGCGTTGCCTATTCCTTCGAAGTGATCGGGCGCGATTCGCAGGCCGGCGTATCGGATGTCGCCGGCGGCATGTCCTTTGAATGGGCCGATGCCTGCGACGGCTGGGCGATCGACCAGCGTTATCTGTTGCGGATTACCAATGAAAACGGCGACGACCTGGTGAGCCAGGTCAGCAGCGTGAGCTGGGAATCGAAGGACGGCAGGCGATTCCGTTTCAATTCCAAGAGCGAGCTGAACGGTGAACTCATTGAGGAATACAGCGGCGACGCCAGGCTCGACAAGGCGGGCGGTGAGGGCACGGCAACCTTCACCATTCCCGGTGACGAGACGGTACCCCTTCAGCCGGGAACGCGGTTTCCGACCGACCTGACCCTGGTGCTGATGGCGGCGGCGGCCCGGGGAGAACGCAATTACAGCGGCCTGGTCTTCGAAGGCGGCGAAGTGGAAGGGTCGGTTCCGGTCACGGCGACCATCCTGCCCCAGCGCCCTGCGCGGCATAAGGGGTTGCTGAAACCGCCGCTTGGTCCCCATCCGATATGGCCGGTTTATACGGCGTATTTCAAACCGGGCAAGCGCGACGGAACACCCGATACCGAGTTTGCGATGGACCTTCAGGAAAATGGCATCGTGCCGGATTTTACGCTGAATTACGGCGGATTGAAGCTGCGGGCGCATCTTGAACGGATCGAGAAGCTGCCGGCTGTGAAGTGCTGAGGGCGCGCGGCGACCTGCCGCGCGGGGATTCAGGGTAGCCGCCGTCCCTTGCCAATGGAATTCTCGCCCATTCTGGCGCGGACATCGTCGATGGCACGTTCCACCCGCGACAGTTTGCCGGTTTCGCCGCTCAGCAGGTCGGGCAGGTCGCCCTCTTCCGCGTCCAGAATATCCGCAACGCCGATACCGATCAGGCGGTAGGCGGGACCGTTGGTTTCCTTTTCCAGCATCGCGACGCCGGTGCGATAGATGATTTCGGCAAGCTGCGTCGGCATGGTCAGGGTGCGGCTTCGGGTTACCTGCCGGAAATCGGCCCGTTTCAGTTTCAGCGTTATGCTGCGCCCCGCAAGCTTCCGGTTCTTCAGGCGGCGGGAGACGGTTTCGCATAGCGGCCAGAGGCGCTTGCACAGCGCGTCCAGATTGTAGATGTCCTCGGCGAAGGTCGTTTCCGCCGAGATGCTCTTGGGCGCGGAGGAGGGCGAAACCTTGCGGTCATCATGGCCCCGCGAAAAATGGTACAGGCGCCTGCCGATCGATCCGTAGCGCGCCACGAGATCCGGTTCCGCCATGCGCTGCAGATGCCCCACCGTGGTTACGCCATCGCGACGCAGCTTGTCCCGCAGGGCCTTGCCGACACCCCAGATCGTTCCGACCGGCCGCGGCGCCAGAAACGCGGGGGCTTCTTCCGCGCCGATGGCGGCAAAGCCGCGCGGCTTGTCCAGGTCGGATGCGACCTTGGCCAGGAACTTGTTGTAGCTCAGTCCGATGCTCGCACTGACCCCGGCTTCCGTTTCGATCCGCTTCACGATCAGCGCCAGCGTCCGGGCCGGCGATCCCTTGTGCAGCGCCTGGGTGCCATTGAGGTCAAGATAGGCCTCGTCGATGGATAACGGCTCCACGAGCGGTGTATAATCCTGCATGATCGCGTGGATCTGCTGGCCGACGGCACTGTATTTGGCCATGTCCGGCCTGATGATAACCGCGTCGGGGCAGGCTTTCATCGCCTGGAACATGGGCATGGCGGAGCGCACGCCATAGAGGCGGGCGACATAGCAGGCGGCGGATACAACGCCGCGGTGTCCGCCACCAACGATGACCGGCTTGTCGCGGATCGCGGGATTGTCGCGCTTTTCGACCGAAGCGTAGAACGCGTCGCAATCGATATGCGCGATCGAAAGGGTGCCGAGTTCGGCGTGCTGGCGCAGGCGTGGCGATCCGCAGGCGGTGCAGCGCGCGCCTTCGATCATCGAGTCGAATTCGGTCAGGCAGTCACGGCACAGTGCCTGGATCGTCATGGCGCCGCCTCTTCCGGCCATAACCAGGCCGCGCCCCGGACCCCGCTGGAATCGCCAAAAGCCGGGGGCGCCAGAACGGTATCGACCCGATCCGAAAAGACCCATTCGCGCCACAGGGGCGGCACATTGTCATACAGCCGCGCCACGTTGGACATGCCGCCGCCCAGGACGATGACATCGGGGTCGAGCAGGTTGATGACATGGGCGAGGGCGCGGGCGAGGCGGCTTTCATATTGCGCCATGCTCTTGGCACAGGCCGGATCGCCGCGTTCCGCGCCGGCGACGATGGCCGCCGCGTCGATCCGGGAGCCCGTTTCCGCTGCATGGCGCGCGGCGAATCCGGTACCGGACAGCCAGGCTTCGATACAGCCCGACAATCCGCATTTGCAGGCCGGTCCCGGGTGTTCCGCCGGCTGCATCCAGGGCAGCGGGTTGTGCCCCCATTCGCCGGCGATGGCGTTGCGGCCGCGCAGGACCGCCCCATCGATCACCACGCCGCCGCCGCATCCCGTGCCGAGAATGACGCCGAAAACGATTCCCGCCCCCCTGGCGGCGCCATCGGAGGCTTCCGACAGCGCAAAGCAGTTGGCGTCGTTCATCATGCGAATCGGGCGGCCCAGAAGCGCCTCCAGGTCGCGATCGAAAGCGTGACCGTCGATCGGGGCGTTCGGCGCGTTTTTTATTTTTCCGGTCGCGGGGGACAGGGTGCCGGGAATGCCGAAGCCGAGCGAGCATTGGCGCCCGAGCGCCGTTTCCATGCCGTCAACCAGTGCGACGATGGCGCGCAACGTTGCGTCGTAATCATCCGAAGGCGTTGCGATTCGCCGCCTCAGGGCAAAACTGCCATCGGCATGGAGTGCCGCTGCCTCGATCTTAGTGCCTCCGACATCCACATCGATGCGCATTGCCGTCGCTCCCGAAGTGACGCGAACAAAATAGCGGATTTTCCCGCCGTATTTGTCCGGAACGACGGGGTTACCGGTAAGTTTCGTGGCTTTTCCCTGCAGATTCGCGTAGTTTGATCGTCAGATACAGTGTGCGTCTGGTTGTTTAGGTATTGTTAATCGTAAAATCGTTAATATAGCGTCCGGTTAAACAAAGGAACCATGCGTTCATCATGCCTAAGACGATTCTGGTAGTTGAAGACAATGAACTGAACATGAAGCTTTTTCATGATCTTCTGGAATCGCAGGGATACAATATTCTGCAGACCCGGAACGGCGTCGAGGCGCTGAAGATTGCGCGCACGCAGAAACCCGACCTAATCCTCATGGATATCCAGTTGCCCGAGGTTTCCGGCCTCGAAGTGACCAAATGGATCAAGGAGGATGACGACATCAAGCAGATTCCCGTGATTGCCGTCACGGCTTTCGCGATGAAGGGGAACGAGGAGAAATTCCGGAACGGGGGGTGCGAGGCCTATATTGCCAAACCGATCTCGGTGAATGGATTTCTTGAGACCGTTGCACGGTTTTTGAGTTGATCGCCGATGTCCGCGCGCATCCTTGTCGTTGATGACCTTCTTCCCAACGTAAAGCTTCTGGAAGCGAAGCTGACGAGTGAGTATTTCGATGTCATTACGGCCTATGACGGTCCGACCGCACTGGAAATGATTGAAAAGCAGCCACCGGATATCGTTCTGCTGGACGTCATGATGCCAGGCATGGACGGTTTCGAAGTCTGCCGCCGGATCAAGGAACGTCCGGAATTCATGTATATTCCCGTCGTCATGATCACGGCGCTGTCCGATGCGGCGGACCGGGTGCGCGGGATTGAATCCGGCGCCGACGATTTCCTGACCAAACCGGTCAACGATACGGCGCTTTTCGCCCGTGTCCGCTCGCTGGTGCGCTTGAAAATGGTCATGGATGAATGGCGCCTGCGCGAGCAGACGACCGGCCAGCTGGGCGCGCTGGAAAATCACACACCGGTCATCCAGATGAGCGCCACAAGCGCGAAAGTGCTGGTGCTGGACGACAGCACGGTCGATGCGGCGAAGGTGGTCAAAACCCTGGCGCTCGACAATGACGAGGTCGTCGTAGAAAAAACCGTCGAGGCGACGCAGGAACGCGCGCTGGAACAGTCATTCGACCTGATCGTCGTTAATCTGAACCTTCGGAGCCAGGACGCGCTGCGATTGTGTTCGCTGCTGCGGTCCATGGATCAGACCCGCCAGATACCCATATTGCTGGTCATCGAGGAAGACCAGGTCGAGCGCCTGGCCAAGGGATTCGACCTCGGCGTGAACGACTATCTGGTCAAGCCGATCGACCAGAACGAATTGCTCGCCCGCGCGCGGACGCAGATACGTCGCTGGCGCTATCATGTGCGGCTGCGCAAGACCTATGAGCGCAGCATCGAGATGGCGCTCACGGACAGCCTGACGGGCCTGTACAACCGGCGCTACCTGATCGCCCACCTCGACGGACAGATCGGTCGGGTCGAACGCGGCGGCAAGTCCCTTTCACTGATCATGTTCGATATCGATTTTTTCAAACGGGTGAACGATGCGCATGGCCACGCGGTCGGCGATGCGGTGCTGCAGGAACTGGCCAGCCGGGTCAGCGGCAAGTTGCGCAGTTTCGATACGGTGGCGCGTATGGGCGGCGAGGAATTTGTCATTGTCCTGCCCGATACCAATGTCACGATTGCCTGCGCCGTCGCCGAACGCCTTCGGCAGGATATCGAGACAACGGGTTTTGCTGCACCCGGTCTGACGGCGAAGCTGCCGATCACGATCAGCATCGGCGTGGCGACGGCGCTGGAATCGGGCGACACGTCCGAAGCCATACTGAAACGCGCCGATGATGCGCTCTACCGCGCCAAGGCAGCGGGTCGGAACCTCGCGGTCCTGGGCACTGGCGCGGGGTTCGAAACCATTACGCCGGATGTTGGAAAGACCGGAACGAACGACGCCGGCTAGATCAGATCATGTTTGGTTGGAATCGCCTCTGGCGATCCAACGACCATGTGAATCTGATCTATCTCATTGAAGGTGCTATAGAGCGGGTTTCGGGCGGACCGACGTCGTTCGCCACGGCGATTTTCGACTCAGAAAGACAGTATTGGCTCCGACATCGCCGGGGGGAGAACGCCAAAAGCCGCACTCTGTCGAGCGCGGCTTTTTGAATGTAACGGGCCGGACACCGTTCCGGCCGATCACAGGTCCCGCTACTTTATGCGGCCTTCCTTGAAGGTCACATGCTTGCGCACGACCGGATCGTATTTACGCATTTCAAGTTTTTCAGTCTGCGTGCGCGGGTTTTTCTTGGTTACGTAAAAGAATCCCGTATCCGCTGTGCTGATCATCTTGATCTGAATTGTGCTTGCCTTGGCCATATCTACGATTCCGTCGCTGAAGTGTCAGTTGGCGGCACATTACTGCGCCGCAGGGTCAAGTCAAGCCTATTCCGTTGAAATCAGCCGGGTGCTGCGCCGGTTGAACATGCGTTTTACCGGCCGGTCCGGGTCGGGATCGGGATTTTCCCGCCAGTGTTGAATGGCTTCCGACAGGGCCAGGTGGGTAACCGTCATCAGGTTGAAATCCGACAGGGCCATCGCCGCGGAGCGCCAGCCGATATCCTCCAGTTCCGTCGTGTGCTGCAGTTTGCCGTATGTCGTCGCGCCATCGGCGAGAAAGAAACGGGTGTTGAACCGGATCGGGCTGCGGGCCGGCGTGATCGCGCGCAGGATATAGTGCAAATGTCCGGCCGCGGGTTTCAGCCTTGCGGCGGCATAGGCGGCATGCAGCGGCGACCGGATGCGGTCGCCGATGTCGCCCGGCTCGCCGATCAGCAGCCCGGTTTCCTCCCAGGTTTCACGGATTGCCGCCCATGCCAGGGCTTGCGCGCGCCGCGGCGGACAATGCCGCTTCATCTGGGCCAGAACATCATGGCGCAGCGGAAAGGGTTCCGCCTGCGCCGCATCGGTCCGGTCGACCCGGCCGCCCGGAAAGACATACACCCCCGGCATGAACCGGGCGTTCAGCCGTCGCCGCCCGAGCAGGACTTCTGGATCGTCTCGCGTGCCGCGCAACAACACGACGCTCGCGGCGTCATGGGGATGCGCGGGCCGTTTCCCGGCGGCTGGCTGGGGGGCGCGGTCGGTCATACGGTCAACTCCCGGCGGATAATACGGTTATCTGGAGGGCCCGCTTGTAAAGGCCCGGCGTTTCAAGAATCTTTCTGGCGACTTCGATATCGATGTCATTACCACTATGCGGTTGCCAGGGGCAAAGGGCCTTGATGGCCTTCAACTGCTCGGGATCGGCATTATCCGCCGCGCGCCGCATGCGGATATGGCGCAGCGCTTCCCCGTTGTCCAATGCCTGCCGCAGCACGGCGGCGGCATCGTCCGTGTGGCTGGTGCACAGCGTCGGCATCACGCCGAGTTTGTCCAGAATATAGCCGGACGGCGTCAGCAGGCGGGCCCAGGTAAGGATCAGTTCACCGTCATTCGGTAGGCGGAGCACGGTCTGGACAGTTCCCTTGCCGAAGCTCCGGCTGCCAACCAGGACGGCGCGGCCAAGGTCCTGCAGCGCAGCGGCGAGTACTTCCGAGGCGGAGGCGGATGCGCCGTCGATCAGAATGACCAGCGGGTTGTCCTGCCCGACCATCGCGGGCGATGCGTCGAAAATCTGATGGCTGTCCGGGTGGCGCCCCTTGGTCGTGCTGATCCGGCCCTGCATCACGAACAGGTCGGCGGCGTCCACCGCCTGATCCAGCAACCCGCCGGGATTGCCGCGCAGGTCAAGAACGATACCGGCCAAACCGGCGCCGATCTCCGCCTGGGCTTGCAGGACGGCTGCACTCAGTTCCCGCGTGGAATCCTGGTTGAACCCGGTCATGCGTAGATAGGCGATTCGTTCACGGCGTTCGTAGAAGACCGTCAGGGGGATGACGCGTTCCCGCGTCAGGGTCACGTCGAACGGATCGGTCAGCCCGCTACGGCGAAGGGTCATGACAATCGCCGTATCGATCGCCCCGCGGAGCATCTGCACGATGCTTCCCAACGGCATGCCGCGCAGCGAAACGCCATCGGCCCTGGTAATGATGTCGCCTTTGACGATCCCGCTGCGGGCGGCGGGCATGCCGTCGGTGACGCGGTCGATGAGCGCGCCTTCGGCATCGGCGATGATGGAAATGCCGATGCCGCCGAATCCCTCACGTTCATCCCGCTGCTGCCGGGCGGCGTCTGCTCCGGCATAGCGCGAATACCGGTCGAGGGCGGAAAGCTGCCCGTCGATCAGCGTCTTGTATAGTTTCTCGCGGCTCGTGGATTGCAGGCTTTGCGACGCAATGCTGCCGTCCTCGACCAGGCGCTCGATTGCAGCGCCCCAGGCGGCGGAATCATTGACGGCGCCTTCCGCCGCGACGGCAACGGTCGTGCCATTGATCAGCAGCCGGACAGCACCGTCCCGCCGTTCGATACTGGCAGCCGGGTCCAGTGTCCGGATTTTCTGGAGACCGGCGAGCGCCAGCGCGCTGACCGCTTCTTCGTCGATATAGATTTCCTGGACGTCCTCCAGCACGGCGGCAAACATTCTGGCGATATCGCCGGGCGGTTTCCTGTCCGCCTGCCGGTCCGCTTCCGACGTCATGCTGCACGCGGTTGCCAGAAGCAGTATCCCCGCACAGCCGGCCCTGACCGCAAGCGGAGTGCGTATTCCGAATGCGGCGGAACGCATTGGAACGGTATGCCATATTGGTCGGTTCATGGTGCTCTGAACTATAGCGGGTGACTGAAATTAGTCACAGGGGCGCAGAATTGCCACAGGATAAGGGGTTAGCGTCGATTGCGGCCCGGCTTTTTTTTGTGCCCGGACTTGCTGCTGCGGAAGCCGGGGCGCTTTTTGCCGGATCGCTTGCCGGTGCTGCCCGAGCCTTCCGTTTCCAGTTCGAAGACCAGACCGCCGGTATCCGTATTCGCCTCGCGCAGCGCCACGGTCACGGCGTCGCCCATGCAGAAGGTGCGGCCGGAATCCCGCCCGACCAGCCGGTTCAGTTTGTCGTCATGGTCATAGTAATCCCAGGGCAGGGTGCTGATCGGCACCAGCCCGTCGGCGCCGATACCGTCCAGCGTCACGAACAGGCCGAAGCGGGTGACGCCGCTGATGCGACCGGGAAATTTTGCGCCGACCCGGTCCGACAGAAAGGCGGTGACATAGCGTTCGCGCGCTTCGCGTTCGGCGGCTTCGGCGCGCCGCTCGGCGATGGACAGCCTTTCGCCCATTTCCTCGAACCGCTCGCCGGCAGGCCGCCATCGCCCAGCTTATGGGCGGCGATCAGCGCGCGATGCACCAGCAGGTCCGGGTAGCGCCGGATGGGCGAGGTGAAATGGCAGTAGCGTTGCAGCGCCAGTCCGAAATGCCCCGGGTTGTCGGGGCTGTAGACGGCCTTCGACTGGCTGCGCAGCACCAGGTCATTGACCAGTTTCGAATTCCCGTCGCTGGCCGCGCGCTGCAGGATGCCGGAAAAATGGATCGGCCGGACGGCGCCCTTGATAAGCTTGTAATCCAGCGCCGCCAGCGATTGCCGCAGCGCCTCGAGCTTCTCCAGCGACGGCGTTTCATGTGCCCGGTACATGACCGGGGCGCCCCTGGCCTCCAGGCTTTCCGCCGCGGCGACATTGGCCGCGATCATGAACTCCTCGATCAGCTTGTGGCTGTCATAGCGGGCGCTGGGAGAAATATGCGCAACATGCCCGTCCTCGCCGATGGTGATGGCCAGTTCGGGCAGGTCCAGGTCCAGCGTGCCGCGTTTCTCTCGGGCCATGGTGAGGGCCTTGTAGGCGCCGTATAACGGTTCGATGACCGTCTCCATCAGGGGGGCCGTCATCTCGTCCGGGTAACCGTCCCGAGCCTTCTGCACTTGGTCGTAGGTGAGGCGTGCGGCGGAACGCATCAGCCCGCGCATGAAGACATGCTTGCGGAGGTTCCCCTCCTTGTCGATCGTCATGCGGACGGCAAGGCAGGGGCGATCCTCATCCGGCAGCAGGGAACACCAGCCGTTGGAAATCTCCTCCGGCAGCATGGGTACGACCCGATCCGGGAAATAGACGGACGTACCGCGCTCATAGGCGTCCCGGTCCAGCGCCTCGCCCGGTTTCACATAGGCAGCGACATCGGCGATGGCGACCACGATCTGCCAGCCGCCCTTGCCGTCCGCGTCCGGTTCCGCCCAGACCGCGTCGTCATAGTCGCGGGCATCCGCGCCGTCGATGGTCACCAGCGGGATATCGCGCAGATCGGTGCGGCCCTTCACCCCGATGGGACCGGCGGCGGCGGCCTGCGCCAGCGATTCGGGGCTGAATTCCGTCGGGATTTCGCGGCTGCTGATGGCGATCAGGCTGTAGGTGCGCGGGTCGCTGATCGGGCCGATGCGCTCCACGACGCGGGCGCGGGTCGCGCCGCGTCCCCGCGTCAGCAGTTCGATGGTGACGACCTCGCCGTTTTCCGCGCCGTTGCGATCTTCGGGGGCGACCGAATATTCGCTGGCGCGCCCGCGCGTCGTCGGCCGGATCACGCCGCCATGGTCCCGCTGTTCATAGATGCCCAGCATGACCTTCGGCCCGGCGCCCAGGACGCGGATGGCTTCGGCCGTATAGGTGTTCTTGCCCGTCCGCTCGACATTGGCCAGGACGCGGTCGCCCTTGCCGGGCGCCGGCGTACGGCGGCGGCCCGGGCGCAGGTAAATCGTCGGCGGCGGCGTCTCCTCGTCCCAGCGCGCCGGTTTGCACAGCACCTCGCCGTCGGAGTCGATGCCGACGACCTCGATGATCACGACGGGGGGCAGGGCGCCGGCCGGGCGGACCTGCCGCTTGCGCCCGCGATCCAGCAGGCCTTCATCCTGCAGTTCCTTGAGAACCGATTTCAGCGCGATCCGGTCGCTGCCGCGCATGCCGAAAGCGCGCGCAATTTCGCGCTTGCCGACGGGCGTAGGGCTTTCGTTGATGAAATCGAGTATCTGCCGCTTTGTCGGTACCGGCGTATTTGCAGTCACTATTCGGCCGTCGCTTCCTCAGCCGCCTTGGTTTTTTTCGCGGCGGGTTTCTTTGGGGCCTTTTTGCCGGCTTTAGGCTTAGGCTTGGCCTTCTTCGCCGCCG
>JAQCHR010000046.1 GCA_027619655.1 Pseudomonadota bacterium | reverse complement strand
TCAAATCAATGGGGAGGGGCGCCAGCTTGCGTCTTATTGAGCTGGTCGATGGAGATAGTGTGACGACGGCGACAATCCTGCCTGATACCGAAATCATCGGCCTTACCGCCGACAGCCGCGACGTACGCCCCGGATTTCTGTTTGCGGCGTTGCCGGGCACGGTTCACGACGGCCGGGACTTTATCGGGCGGGCCATTCAGAACGGCGCCGCCGCGGTGCTTGCGCCCCCCGGCGCAAGGCCCGTCGAAGCCCCTGATTCCCTGCCGGTCATCACCGACCCGAACCCCCGCCGCCGCCTCGCCCTCATGGCGGCGCGCTTCTTTTCGGAACAGCCCGCGACCACTGTCGCGGTAACCGGCACCAACGGGAAGACATCGGTCGCCAATTTTGCACAGCAGTTCTGGACTCTGGCGGGCCATCGCGCCGCCGCGCTGGGCACGCTGGGCGTTATCGCGCCCGGCTGGCCCGGCGGCCCGGGACTGACGACGCCGGACCCGGTGAAATTACATGAAACGCTCGCGGCCCTGAAAAAGGACAACATCGACCGATTGGCCGTCGAGGCGTCGAGCCATGGACTCGACCAGTACCGGCTCGATGGTGTTCGCGTCGCCGCTGCCGCGATCACCAACGTAACGCGCGATCATCTCGACTATCACAAAACGATGGACGCCTATCGCGACGCCAAGCTGCGGCTGTTCGCGGAGCTGGTGGTCGAAGGCGGCGCCGCGGTTGTTGACGCCGATTCTACGCTTTTAGAACCTGTCGCCCGGATTGCCCGCCGCCGGAAGCTGACCCTGCTGACCTATGGCCGCAGGAACGGCGATATCCGTTGCGTGAACGCCGTTGCGCAAGGCGGCGGATGGTTACTGACCGTGGCATTCAAGGGCAAAGAATTCGACGTCGCCTTTCCCCTGCCCGGCGACTTCCAGATTTCAAATGCGCTTTGCGCCCTGGCGCTGGTCATCGGCTGTGGCGCGGATGCCGATGAGATGATCCCACTATTGGCACAATTGCACGGCATCGCGGGGCGCATGCAGCTTGTCGGCCACCGAACGAATGGCGCGCCCGTCATCGTCGACTACGCCCATACACCGGATGCGCTGGCCACGGTGCTCGGCGCGGCGCGCGCCCACGCTGCCGGCAAGCTGGTAACCGTTTTCGGCTGCGGCGGCGACCGGGATACGGGCAAACGGCCGGAAATGGGCGCCATCGCCGCGGAATTGGCTGACCAGGTCATCGTTACCGACGATAACCCGCGCAGCGAGGACCCGGCTGCCATTCGCCGCGAGATCCTCGATGCCTGCCCGACGGCACAGGACATCGGCGACCGGCGCGAAGCGATCCGGACCGCCATTGCAGGGCTTGATGCGGGCGACGTTCTGGTCATTGCCGGCAAGGGCCATGAACAGGGTCAGACCATCGGCAGCCGCACCCTGCCCTTCGACGATAGCGACGTTGCCCGCAACGCGATCCGCGACCTTGACGGAGGTCCCGCATGACGGCGCTGTGGACATCCGACGAAGCCGCCCTGGCCACCGGTGGCCGAAACACGGCATCCTGGCAGGCATCCGGCGTATCCATCGACAGCCGTAAGGTGCAGGCCGGCGATCTGTTTATTGCCATCAAAGGCCCCAACATGGATGGCCATGCCTATGTCGGCAGCGCATTTTCCGCCGGCGCCGCTGCAGCCATGGTGATGGAGTCCGCCAATCAGGACGGGCCGCAGCTGACGGTCCCCGATACCGGAGAGGGCATGGTTGCACTGGCGCGTCATGCCCGCAGCCGTGCCTCAGCCAGGGTCGCCGCCGTTACTGGCAGCGCTGGCAAGACAAGCACGAAGGACGCGCTGGCGCTGGTCCTCGGTCGGCAGGGTAAAACTGCAGCGACCACCGGGAACCTCAACAACCATTGGGGCCTGCCGCTCAGCCTCGCGCGCCTGCCCCGCGATGCACGTTTCGGCGTCTTCGAAATGGGCATGAGCGCGCCCGGCGAAATCGCGCCGCTCTCCCGGCTGGCGCGCCCCGACGTGGCGGTTATCACCAATGTGGAATCCGTCCATTTGGAATTCTTCAAATCCGAAGAAGGAATCGCGGACGCCAAGGCGGAAATTTTCACCGGCATGGAATCCGGCGGCACCGCCGTCCTGAACCGCGACAACCGTCACTTCGAACGGCTTCGCCGCCATGCGGATGCGGCCGGAATCAGCAATATCCTGACTTTCGGCGCCCATGAATCGGCGGATTTCCAGTTGACCGACACCGAAATCAAGCCGGCGCATTGCCGGGTTTCCGCGCGCATTCAGAACCGGGATGTCGCGTATACGATAGGCGCGCCGGGCCGGCACTGGGCTCTGAACAGCCTCGCCGTCCTCGCTGCCGTTACGGCGCTGGAGGCGGATATCGATCTGGCGATGGCAGCGCTGGCTGACGTTACCCCGCCGAAAGGCCGGGGCTCGCGAACAAAGGTCTCCATCGAGGGCGGCAGTTTCCTGCTGATCGACGAAAGCTACAATGCCAGCCCCGCTTCCATGCGGGTCGCGCTGGACGTTTTGGGCGCGGCGCCGGGTCGGCGCATCGCCGTGCTGGGCGATATGCGGGAACTGGGGCCGCAATCGCCGGCGCTGCATGCGGGACTGGCGGCGAGCATCACCGCGAACAACATCGATCTCGTTTTCCTCGCGGGCGAAAACATGGCCCATCTGGCCACGGCGCTGGGCCGCGACGGCGGCGCCGCGCACGGCAAGGACAGCGCCGCGATCCTGCCGCTTGTCCGCGATGCAGTCCGTGCCGGCGATGTCGTGATGGTCAAGGGGTCGTTCGGCAGCAATATGGCGCCCGTTGTCGCAGCGCTGGCGGCGCTGGGCCGCGAAGCATGCGCTCCCGCCATGGCAGGGGAGCGCTAGGCGTGCTTTACAATATCCTATCGCCGTTCGCGGAAGATTTTCTGGCATTCAACCTGTTCCGCTACCTGACATTCCGGACCGGCGGCGCGATCATGACCGCGTTGCTCATCAGCTTCATATTCGGGCCGCGGGTTATCAACTGGCTGAAAAGCCGGCAGGGTGCCGCCAATAACATCCGAGAAGACGTCCCGGATACGCATCTGAAAAAAGCCGGCACGCCGACGATGGGCGGCTTCCTGATCCTGCTGTCGATCACGATCAGCACCATCCTCTGGGCGGATTCCAGCAACGCGTATATCTGGATCGTCCTGTTCGTCACCATCGGCTTCGGCGCGGTCGGGTTTGCCGACGATTATCTGAAACTGTCCAAGAAGAATTCAAAGGGCCTGTCCGGCAGGTTGAAGCTTCTTTTCCAGTTGCTGATCTCCGTCGTCGCCGCAATCTGGGTGATGCACCTGACACAGCCGCCGCTGAACGACGCCCTGGTCGCGCCGTTTTTCAAAGGTTTCCTTGTCAATCTCGGCTGGATATTCGTTCCCTTCGCCGCTTTCGTGATGATCGGCGCCTCTAATGCCGTCAACCTGACCGACGGGCTGGACGGCTTGGCCATCGTGCCCGTTATGATCGCGGCCGGCTGTTTCGGATTCATCGCCTACCTGGTCGGCAGCACCGTTTATTCCAACTACCTGCAAATCCATTATATCGCCGGCGCGGCGGAGCTATCCGTTTTTGCCGGCGCCATGGTCGGCGCGAGCCTCGGGTTTCTGTGGTTTAACGCGCCGCCCGCCATGGTCTTCATGGGCGACACCGGCTCGCTGGCCGTCGGCGGCGCGCTCGGCGCCATCAGCGTTGTGACCAAACATGAAATCGTGCTGGCGATCGTCGGCGGGCTGTTTGTCCTGGAGACGGTCTCGGTCATCGTTCAGGTGGCGTCGTTCAAACTGACCGGCAAGCGGGTCTTCGCCATGGCGCCGCTGCACCATCACTTCGAAAAGAAAGGCTGGGCCGAATCGACCATCGTCATCCGGTTCTGGATTATCGCCATCATTCTGGCCCTGGTCGGCCTCTCCACGCTGAAGCTGAGGTAGGCGGATGATCCGGATTCCTTCCACATCGGGCAAGACCATCGCAGTCATGGGGCTGGGCAAGTCCGGCCTGTCCACCGCGCGGGCACTGCTGGCCAGCGGCGCCAGGGTCCATGCCTGGGACGACAGCAGCGAGCGCCGCGCCGAGGCGGAGGCCGCCGGCATTCCGGTGACCAGCCTGACCAACGGCCTGTGGAACGATATCGACTCGCTGGTGCTGAGCCCCGGCATTCCCCATACCTTCCCCGAACCGCACCCGGTTGCGGCGCGCGCCCGCGCGCAGGGTACAGAGATCGTCGGCGACATCGAACTGCTGGCCAGGGCCGAAACGGACGCACGCTATATCGGCATCACCGGAACCAACGGCAAATCGACGACGACGGCCCTGATCGGCCACATCCTGGAAACCGCGAAGCAGCCGGTGCAGGTCGGCGGCAACCTGGGGACGCCGGCGCTCGACCTGGCAGCGCTCGACCGGACAGGCACCTATGTGCTGGAGCTCTCCTCCTATCAGCTGGAACTGATGCCATCGGCTGAATTCGATATCGCGATCCTGCTCAACATCACGCCCGACCATCTGGACCGCCACGGCGGCATGGATGGATACAAGGCGGCCAAGCGGCGGATTCTCGATCATTGCCGCGGCACCGCAATTGTCGGGATCGACGATCCGGACGGCGCCTCCATCTGTGATTCATTGCGCGGCAACCCTGCCGTAAAGGTCATCGCGATTTCCGGCAGCCAGCGGATCGAAGGCGGCGTCTATGCAGTGGACGGCGTCCTGTATGACCACACCGGCGGCGACCGGATCAAAATCATGGACGTGAACGAGGTCCAGACGCTTCCCGGATCCCACAACGCACAGAATGCCGCGGCCGCCTATGCGGCCACCAAAGCCGCCGGACTGTCCCGCGCCGATATCGTCGCCGGAATCCGCAGCTATCCCGGCCTGCCGCACCGACAGGAACTGGTCGCCAGTATCGACGGGGTCCGCTACGTCAACGACAGCAAGGCAACCAACCCGGAAGCCGCCGCGAAGGCGCTTGGCAGTTACCCGGTGATCTACTGGATCGCGGGCGGCAAGCCGAAGGAAGGCGGGCTGGAAGCCATCGAACCCTTCCTGCCGCGAATCCGGCGTGCCTTCCTGATCGGCGAGGCCGCGGAAGCCTTCAATGCGGCGCTGTCGGGCAAAATCGATATCCGGATGTCGGGCACCCTGGCGCAGGCCGTACAGGACGCCTATGCATCGACCCGTGCGGAACGCCCGGCAGACGCGGTTGTCCTGCTGTCGCCGGCCTGCGCGTCATTCGACCAGTTTGCCAATTTCGAGGAACGCGGCCGTGAATTCGCCCGCCTTGTCCGCCAGCTCCCCGTGGCGGGGGAGACCGCATCATGAGGCCGATTGCACGCGACGATACCTCGATCCTGGGCCGGTGGTGGTGGACAGTCGACCACTGGACCTTGCTGGGTTTCGGGCTCCTGACCGCATTCGGGCTGGTTCTGACCGTAGCGGCAAGCCCGCCGGTCGCCGAACGGATCGGATTGGATTCACTGTATTTCGTGCGCCGGCAGGCGATGATGATTGTCCCCGCCATCGCCCTGATGCTGGCGGTCTCGCTGCTGGAACCCCGCAATATCCGGCGCGTCGGCGCCATCGCTTTCGCCGGAACGATCGGCCTGCTGATCCTGACGCTGATGATCGGTCCGGAAATAAAGGGCTCGCAACGATGGCTGGTCATCGCGGGCTTCTCGCTGCAGCCCTCGGAATTCATCAAGCCGACCTTTGCCGTTGTCGCCGCATGGATGTTCTCCGCCCGCCGCCTCGGCGAGGATATTCCCGGTTATCAGATATCCTGCGCGCTCTATCTGCTCGTGCTCTCGCTGCTTCTGGCCCAGCCCGATGTCGGGCAGGCCATTGTCGTGACCGCTATCTGGTTTACCCAGTGGTTCCTGGCCGGGCTGTCGATTGTATGGGTCTTTCTGATCGGGATCGCCGGGATCTTGGCGATGATTGTCGCCTATTTCGTCTTCCCCCATGTCAGCAGCCGGATCGACCGGTTCCTCGATCCGGCATCGGGCGACAGCTACCAGATCGACCGCGCGATGGAGGCTTTCCTGAATGGCGGGCTGCTGGGCCGCGGAGCCGGCGAAGGGACGGCAAAGGCGTTTCTGCCGGACGCCCATGCCGATTTCATTTTTGCCGTTGCGGGCGAGGAATTCGGCCTGCTGGCCTGTTTCCTCATCATCGCGCTGTTCGTATTCATCATCCTGCGCGGCCTCGTCCGCGTGCTGGAGGACACCGACCTCTTCATCGTGCTGGCGGCGACCGGCCTGATCGTGCAATTCGCCCTGCAGGCCATCATCAACATGGCCTCGACCGTCAACCTGATGCCGACCAAGGGCATGACACTGCCGTTCATCTCCTATGGCGGTTCGTCGTTGCTGGCGCTCGGGTTCGGCATGGGAATGCTGCTGGCGCTGACCCGCCGCCGCCCGGGGGGACAGCGATGACCGACAGCAGGCTGATCATCCTGTCCAGCGGCGGTACCGGCGGGCATGTCTTTCCGGCCCAGGCGCTGGCTGAAAAGCTACTGTCGCAGGGTCACCGGTTGGCCCTGATTACGGATCGGCGCGGCGATTCCTACGGCGACTCGTTTCCCGGCATAGAGACCCGTTTTGTCCAGGCCGCCGGCGTCAGCGGACGCGGCCCCGTGGCAAAGGGAGTCGCCCTGTTCCGGCTTGCGGTCGGTTTCTTCCAGGCGCGTAACCTGCTTCGTGAAATGAAACCGGATGTCGTCGTCGGCTTTGGCGGTTACCCGACAATTCCGACCATGCTCGCGGCCTCGCGCCTCAAGATCAAGACGGTGATCCACGAACAGAATGCGGTCCTGGGGCGCGCCAACCGATTGCTCGCGCCGCGCGCGAGCCGGATCGCCACGGCATTCAAGACCACAGCACATCTGCGCGATGCGGACCTGGAACGAACGGTCTGGACGGGAAACCCTGTCCGGCCGGAAATCCTGGCCCTTCGGAACCAACCGTTTCCGGCTTTGGACGCGGAATCGCCGATCCGGATTCTCATCACAGGCGGCAGTCAGGGCGCATCCGTCTTCTCAAAGGTCGTTCCCGAGGCGCTGGCCTCCCTGCCGGACAGCCTGCGCAGCCGCATTCGCATTACCCAGCAATGCCGCCGGGAAGATATTTCGTCCGTCAGGGCCGCCTATGCGCAGACAGAAACCGAAGCGGTCCTTGCGCCGTTCTTCGACGACATTCCAAAACGCCTGGGCGAGGCGCATCTGGTGATCTGCCGGGCCGGTGCATCCACAACCGCCGAACTGTCCTGCGCCGGACGGCCGGCAATCCTGGTACCGTATCCGCACGCCATCGACGATCATCAGACAGTGAACGCGGCGCGATTTTGCGATTCGGGCGGCGCCTGGATGATTCCGGACAGTGACTTCACGCCAAAGGTTCTGTCCGACCGCTTGATATCGCTTTTTTCCATGAGATCGACGCTGGAAATGGCAGCGCGCTGTGCGGCGCGCGCCGGCATGCCGGAAGCCGCCGAGCGGCTGGCAAACCTGGTGCTGGGCGTCGTCACGGAAAACGGAAACGGCGCGCGTGCCACGCTGCGGGAGGAAGCCGCATGAGAGCAATGCCCCTGTCCATCGGTCTGATCCATTTCATCGGCATCGGCGGTATCGGCATGTCCGGAATTGCCGAAATCCTGCATAACCTGGGATATCAGGTGCAAGGCAGCGATGTCGCGGAAAGCGCCAACGTCGTCCGGCTGCGCAAGCTGGGCATCCAGGTCATCGTCGGCCATGACGAAAGCAATGTCGCCGATGCACAGGTCGTGGTGGTTTCCTCGGCAATCAAGCCGGCAAATCCCGAAATGGCAGCGGCGCTGGCCCGCATGATTCCGGTCGTCCGCCGTGCCGAAATGCTGGGCGAGCTGATGCGCCTGAAATGGTCGATCGCCATTGGCGGCACCCATGGCAAGACCACGACGACATCGATGGTCGCCGCCCTGCTCGAAGCAGCGGAACTGGACCCGACCGTCATCAATGGCGGCATCATCAACGCCTATGGCACGAATGCGCGCCTGGGCGACGGCGACTGGATGGTCGTGGAAGCGGACGAATCGGACGGCACCTTCACCAAACTGCCGGCGACAATCGCCATCGTGACCAATATGGATCCGGAGCACCTTGACTTCTATGGCGGGTTCGACGCCGAAAAGGAGGCCTTCCGGACCTTCGTGCAGAACATCCCCTTCTACGGATTCGCCGCCCTGTGCATTGACGATTCCGACGTGCAGTCATTGATCGGCCAGATCAGCAGCCGGCGGCTCGTTACCTATGGCACAAATCCGCAGGCGGAAATACGGGGCGAAAACCTGCAGACAGTTCCCGGTGGCGTCACCTTCGATGTCGTGATCGATTCGCGCGACGACCGGGCGCGCGTGCTCAAGGGGCTCGAACTGCCGATGTTCGGCGCCTACAACATGCTGAACGCCCTGGCGGCCATCGCCGTTGCCAACGAGATGGGGATCAGCGACGACGCCATTACCCGTGGGCTGAAGGAATTCAGCGGCGTAAAGCGGCGTTTCACGAAAACGGGCGAAGTCGACGGTGTCACAATCATCGACGATTACGGCCATCATCCGGTGGAAATCACCGCCGTATTGACGGCGGCGCGCGCGGTAACCCGGCGCCGGGTCATTGCCGTGGTCCAGCCCCACCGCTACTCCCGCCTGCATGATCTGTTCGAGGAGTTCTGCGCGTGCTTCAACGATGCGGACTCGGTGATCGTCGCCAATGTCTACGCGGCAGGTGAATCGCCGATCGAGGGAATCAGCCGCGACACGCTGATCCAGGGATTGCGTACCCACGGACACCGCCAGGTAACGCCGCTGGACGATCCCGCCGACCTGCCCGCGCTGGTCCGCGAAATGGCCGCCTCGGGCGACCTCGTAGTCTGCCTGGGCGCCGGATCAATCAGCAACTGGGCCAACGATCTTCCGGAGGCCTTGCGTCAGCTGTCGGGTGCACAGGCGGAGACGGGGCGATGAATGTCATGACCAGAAAACCCGGACTGATCGACCGACTGCCACAGGTTCGTGGGACCTATGGGGAAAACTATCCGCTGGGGCGTGTCGTGTGGTTCAAGGTCGGCGGGCCCGCGGAAGTCATGTATGAACCCGCGGACGAATACGACCTGCGCTACTTCCTCGCCGAGAAGCCACGCGATATTCCCGTCACGATTATCGGCGTCGGCTCCAACCTCCTGGTCCGCGATGGCGGCGTTCCGGGCGTGGTCATCCGGCTTGGCCGCGCCTTTTCGGGCATTTCAATCGAGGGACAGACGCTCGCCGCGGGCGCCGCGGCGCTGGCAATCAATGTGGCGCGTACGGCGCAGCGCGAAGGGTATTCGGGCCTGGAATTTCTTTCCGGCATTCCCGGCTCCATCGGCGGCGTGCTGCGCATGAACGCCGGTGCTTATCAGCGGGAAACCAAGGATGTCGTCATCCGCACACGGGCGATCGATCCCGCCGGGGTCCTGAATATCCTGGATTGCGAAGCGATGGGATTTTCGTACCGCCATAGCCAGGTGCCGGCCGACTGGGTCTTTGTCCGCGCCGAGATGCGCATCGTCCCCGGCGACCGGGATGCCATCGCGGCCCGCATGGCGGAAATCGCCGAAGCGCGCACGCAATCGCAGCCGGTGCGCACCCATACCGGCGGGTCAACCTTCAAGAACCCGGATGGTCTCAAGGCCTGGGAGCTGATCGACCAGGCTGGCTGCCGCGGATTGCGGATCGGCGGTGCACAGGTATCCGAGCAGCATTGCAATTTCCTGATCAATACCGGGACCGCCTGCGCCGCCGATATCGAGTTGCTGGGCGAGACCGTTCGCCAGAGGGTCCAGGAAAGTTCCGGCCTGTTGCTCGAATGGGAAATCCAGCGCATCGGCCTTCCGAAAGACGACGAAAGCGACCGCGCGGCCAAAGGCGGTGCGACATGACGAAATCCGTTGCAGTTCTGATGGGTGGTACATCGGCGGAGCGGGCAGTTTCGCTGGTCAGCGGCACCGACTGCGCGAATGCCTTGCGCAAATCAGGCTTCCAGGTCACCTGCATCGATGTCACCAGCGACATCCGGGCCGTGATCGACGCCCTGAAGGCGCAAAAGCCGGATGTTGTTTTCAACGCGCTGCATGGCCGCCATGGCGAAGACGGCAAGATTCAGGGGCTGCTGGACCTTCTCGGTATTCCCTATACCTATTCCGGCGTCCTCGCTTCCGCCGTCGCCATGGACAAGCAGAAGGCGAAAATCCTGTTCGGGGCGGTGGGCATTCCCTGCCCCGAGGGTCGTGTCATGACGCTGGACCAGATCGGCAGCTGCGCAGACCTGGAACCGCCCTATGTGATCAAGCCGAACGCCGAAGGGTCAAGCGTCGGCGTGTATATCGTCAGACCCGGCGACAATCGGGTCCCGATCCGGGAATGGCCCTTTGGCGATACCGCGCTTGTCGAAACCTTCATTCCCGGTCGAGAACTGACGGTCGGTGTCATGGGCGACAGGGCGCTGGGCGTTACGGAACTGCGGCCGCAAGGCGGGTTTTACGATTACGAATCGAAATATACCGACGGGAAAACGGTCCATCTCTGCCCTGCGCCGATCCCCGATGACATTGCCCGCCTGGCCATGGAATACGCGGTGACCGCCCATCGCATCCTGGGCTGTCTGGGCGTCAGCCGGTCCGATTTCCGTTACGCCGATACAGCGGGCGACCCGGGTCAGCTTTACTTGCTGGAGCTCAACACCCAGCCGGGCATGACGCCGTTGTCGCTCGTTCCCGAGCAGGCTGCCCATGCCGGCATTCCGTTCGGCGAACTGGTTACCTGGATGGTGGAGCACGCCGCATGCGACAGTTGATATCCACCATGGCCTTCTGGCGCGGAAAGGAAACCCCGCCGCGCAGGAAGACGAACCGCAAGGCCCAGCGTCGCCGCGTCGCGCCGCGCTGGCGTCGCCCTGCTCTGTACGCGGCCGGCATACTCGTTCTTTTTGGCGCCGCCGGCGGCGGCGTGCATTGGGCATGGTCATCCGGCACCGCGGCGCGGCTCACGGATCAGGCTGTCGCGTCCTTGACCGAAGCCACGGTCCGGGCCGGCCTTTCGGTCGATGAAATCCTGGTTGAGGGGCGCACCGAAACAACCCGCGCCCAGCTGCTGGATGCGATCGGCGTCCGCCAGAACGACCCGATCCTCACGGTCGATACCGAAGCCATCAGGGCACGACTGCTCGCGCTGGGCTGGGTCGCGGATGCGGTTGTCCAGCGGCGGCTCCCCGGCACCCTGTATGTCAGTATCAGGGAACGAACCGCGATGGCGATCTGGCAACGCAATGGGCAGTTCGTACTTGTCGATCCGCACGGCGAAGTCATCGGTGCGCAGGGGCTGGAGCGCTATACCCATCTGAAGGTCATCATCGGCGATTTCGCGCCGGAACATGCGCCGGCGCTTCTCACGATGCTGACGACCGCGCCCGACCTGATGCAGCGGGTACGGGCCGGCATCTGGGTAGCCAACCGGCGATGGAACCTTCAGCTGGACGACGGAATCGATATCCGCCTTCCGGAAACCGACCCTCAGGCGGCCTGGTCCCGGCTGGTCACCCTGGACCGCGACAGCAAACTTTTAAGTCGGGATATTACCGCCGTCGATCTGCGTATCCGCGACCGGCTCATCGTTCAACGGCGAAACCGCGGAGATAGCACATGACGACAGAAACTTCGCGCAACCGGACCAAAGGAAAGGAAAACAGGTCTTGGCCCGTAAGGAACTGATTACAGCGCTGGACATCGGTACCAGCAAAATCTGCTGCTTCGTTGCGGAGATTGACGAGAACGATCGCGTTCGCGTGACCGGGATCGGCCATCACGCCAGCCAGGGCATCAAGGCGGGCACGATCGTCAACATGGATGACGCCCAGCATTCCGTGATCAGCGCCGTTTATGCGGCTGAACAGATGGCCGGCGAACAGATACGGGACGTCTTCGTCAATATCAGCAGCGGCCACCCGGAAAGCGGCCAGCTGGTGCTGGAGACCCCGATCGAGGGCGGCGCCATTGGCGACGGAGAAATGCGCCGGCTATTCAACGAGAACCGGCTACGCGATACCGGCAATGACCGCGCGCTCGTCCATGCCATCCCCGCGGGATACAAGATCGACGGCTCGAACGGCATCCGCGACCCCCGTGGATTGTCCGGGCAGACGCTCGGCGTCCAGATCTGGACCGTTTCCGTTGCCGCCAGCGCCATCCAGAATCTCAACACGTGCATCGGCCGTTGCCACCTGAATGTCCGCGGCCACGTCGTCAGCGCCTATGCTTCGGGATTGTCCTGCCTGGTCGAGGACGAAACCGATCTCGGCGTCACGGTCATCGACATGGGCGGCGGCACGACCTCCGTTGCCGTCTTCTACGATGGCGCGCTGGCCTTTACCGATACAATTCCGGTCGGCGGCACGCATGTCACCAACGACATTGCCCGGGGCCTGTCCACACCGCTGAGCCATGCCGAACGGTTGAAAACACTTTACGGCAGCGGGCTGCCGTCGCCCAACGACGAACGCGACATCGTCGATGCCCCGCAAATCGGCGAGGAGGAAGACGGCACCGTCAACCGCGTGCCGAAATCCTTCATCGTCAGCATTATTGCGCCACGGCTGGAAGAGACCTTCGAACTCGTCCGGGAAAGACTGGAACTGAGTGGCTTCGACAAGCTGGCCGGACGCCGGGTGGTCCTGACAGGCGGCGCCAGCCAGATCAATGACGTGCGGCTTCTCGCCAGCCAGATCCTGGACAAACAGGTCCGGCTGGGCCGGCCGATGCGAATCGCCGGGCTCGCCGAAGCGACCGGCGGCCC